>NZ_POSF01000004.1 GCF_004343605.1 Dehalobacter sp. 12DCB1 | reverse complement strand
ATTTCAATGGCGCTGGCAAGTACTATTTTTTTGGTTTGGCAGGTTATCATATTTATTTCAGCCGCTATGACAAGCGGTGTGCGTTCGGTGGTCGGATTATCCATGCCGCCCGCCCTTTCATTATGAGTCTAATTGCAGCATATGCAGATGGGCTTCGGGTGGTGAAGGCTTGGCCGCTTAGGCTCAGGACATTTGGCCAATTCCGCTAAAGCCAATTCCAATTAAAGTAAAATAATGGGAAGGAATTTGTAAATATAATGAAGAATAAATATTTTAGTAACAAGTGTCACATTTGTGAATAATACTTGGTATTGTCTTAGAAGAATGGAATTATTTAAGATAAAGCATTTACCACATTCCCGCTGTGCTGCCACATCGTGTAACAGGCAGTTCCCAAAACTTTGAATATGTGAAATTAATATGATGCTTCGGGAAAAAATAATAAAATGTAGGAGTGTTATGATGAAAAGTAAAATTGCTGATTCAATAAAGTTAAAAAGTCAGCCAGTTGCAGTATTCCGTTCAAATGTTAAACCCGAGGATGCAATGCAGTTCCAAGAAGGGAAACGGGGTTGTGTTATTTCTATGTTAAATGCTGCAGCTAAAGGACGAGTGGCGGTATTTGAAGATAAGACTACGAATTGTCCGGGTGGTAAAGTTGGACTTGGTTTCAATCGGTTTCAATTAGGTTTTATTGAACATTTCTTATCAACTGGTGTTCCCGGTGGTAGAGAAGGAGAATTTTATAAGAAGAACCCGGAGTTAGCAGCGAAATTCGCAGCTGGGTTACCTGAAGTTGTACCCGCAAAGTATATAATTTTTAAACCGTTATCGGGATTGGCTGAAGATGAAACACCAGAAATAATTATCTTCCTAGCCAATGCAGATCAACTTTCAGCACTGATGTGGTTCGCCAATTACGATAAATCAACTCAAGACAACGTTAAAATAGACTTTGGTTCTGGCTGTCAGCAGTCTGTACTATATGCTCTAGAGCAAGCAGAGAAGGAGGATCCAAAGTGTATTATCGGATTAACGGATCCTTCCGCACGAAATTATATTGACAAAGACATTCTTTCATTCAGCATTCCATATAAACGCTTCTTAGAGTTAGAAGAGCAAGTTGAAGAGAGTTTTTTAACCAAAGAAATATGGCTTAAGATAACGTCAAGGATAGAATAGATTTTGAAGTATCACATTTTAGGTAATAACTCATGCGCGGATTTGTCAGAAGAAATAAATAGAAAAAGAGGGGCAAAGTGAATAATATTCTAAGGAGATTAATTATAATATTTACCTTGCTAGCTATTAGCTTACTTATCGTCTATACATACATCTATTTGAATACAGTTGACTTAAATAAAGAGAATATTGTTAAAAACATTGAGAAAGAAGCAGGTTCAGGCGTTGAAATACTTCAGATAATTGAAAATAGAAATGATCAGTTCATTCTTTTTAAAAACAAATCCTCTGGTCAATTAGGAATGATATATTATGAGCCTCATACTTTGCTTGCTAGTCGATATGTATTCCTAGGCGGGAGTAACATAACAGGAAGAGCAGATATAAATACCAAATTTGGTGTATACGACTTCGGGCCGGCCACAGATAAGAGTTATGACAGGTTGATTGTGGTGTATGGTTATAACGGGCCTAAAGCACAGACGATCGAATTAAAGTTTAAGAATAATACTGTAACCAGAAATATTGGAGGAAGTGATTACTTTCTCCACGTATTTAGATTTTCTCAGGATAATCTCATTGGTCCAGAAGTTAAATTTCTAGATAAAGCTGGCAAAGATATAACTCAAAAATTCCTGTAAGAGTAACCTATCTACTTAAGATAAATAGGGATGAGTTATATGAAATACCATGCAAAGTGTCTTGGAAGAAGATGTAAACAAGTGGTTGATTAAGCATAATATGTGGTATATTAATAAGTAAGGAATGTAAGGAATGGAGTGATTGTAATGGAGCTTGCTAGAATAACATCAAAAGGACAAATCACGATACCAGTAGGAATAAGGAAGAAGCTCAATCTTAAAGAAGGGGATAAAGTTATCTTCATTAAAGAAGGCGATAAAATTGTTTTTGCTAATTCCTCCATGATAGCATTGAAAGAAATACAAGAAGGAATGCAAGGGGTAGCTGAAAAGCATGGTATCTACTCTGAAGATGATGTTAACAACTTAGTTAAAGATATAAAAAAAGAAATTTGGGAGAAAAAATATGAGAATCATGATTGATACCAACGTGCTTATTTCGACTATTCTTTTCCCAAAATCTGAAAGAATATGCAGGTAGTAACCAGACCTCGGGAGTTCACGGGACGTATATAAAATAGCGCGCGGGGCAGCTACATCGTGTGGCGGATTTTTTGGGGAAAAATTTTGGCGGAAGGAGAAATCTAATGATGAAAGGAACAAAGCGTAAATCGTTATTGGATAAATACCCTCCATCAGAACCATGTAGTTGCGATATTTGTTTGGCTTATTGTCAACGCCCCGGATGGTGGACTGTAGATGAAGCGACAAAAGCAATTCGTTTTGGCTATGCCAATCGCATGATGCTTGAAATATCTCCGGAAAGAACATTTGGTGTGCTCTCACCAGCATTTAAGGGATGTGAGGGGAAGTTCGCATTAAATAATTTTGCACAAAATGGATGCAATTTCTTGGAGAATAACTTGTGTCAATTACATAGTACAGGATTAATGCCCCTTGAATGTCGATTTTGTCATCATGAACGAGAAGGATTAGGACAGAAATGTCATTCAGATATAGAAAAGGAATGGAAAACAGAAATTGGAACGGTACAGGTTTCAAAGTGGACAAAACAATTTGGGATATATCAGCAATATTTGGAGATAATCAAGGGGCCGCTGTCCTGTTGGCCTCTGAATCTGGGGGATCGCTACTTTACATAACAGGCAGTTCCCGCCGCTTGGAGGATGATGCATGCGATCATGGCGCGGCGGGAAACCGGCAAAACATTATATGCTATATCGTGCAAAAACCGCGCCCTCCTGGCGCAGGAAAAGAAATTGTTGGTTCTTAAAGTTGAACGACAATTGAATGAAGTTGGCATAAGCACAATTAATCAATTGCTTGAGACTGGTAGTAAGAAAGCTTGGCTGAAAATCAGAAGTTGTCAAAGGCGAATTAAAGGAGTGGTAAAGTATGGCATTGGCTATTATTCTTATAATCGCTGCACTTGTAGGTATAATCCATGGGATAATGAAGAAACGCAGGACTTTGGTAATAGTATCAGTAATTGTACTGATTATCATTGCAACAACAATGTTATATTTCTACATGAACCCTTATTAAAGTTTAGATAAAATACGATGGAATTCCCAATACTTTCCCCATAAATAGGCTAGATCGGATAATAGAACTTTTAAAATTAATAAAAAATATCATAGGCAGCAGAACTCTTCTTGAAAATTTCGATATTATGGAGGGATCGCAGAATGCTATTATTGTCACCAGGGTTTTGGTCGGCTATGCTAAGTTTCGCATTTGTCATGTGGGTAATAAAAATGCTTTGGAGAATTGACAAAAACGTAAAATCTATTGAGCGGAAATTAGATACGACTTCTAAAGAAGACTCATTATAGAAGGAACTACAATATAAAATTTTGCAACAATCAAAAGAGGTGTTATTTATGAGTTTAAACAAAGAAATAAAGGATCAGCTTATATCCAGAGGTGCTTCAATAGTTGGGTTTGCTGATTTATCATCTCTGCCAAAAGATCAAACAAAAGGATTAAGCTACGGAATTTTGATAGGAGTAAGTGTAAATCCAGAAATACTACTGAGTATAAATGATGGGCCGACCTTAGAATCTTACGAAGAATACAAAAGGCTGAACAGATTATTGGATGAACTGGATGAATATACTGCAGAGATTCTTAGAAGTAAAGGCTTCTCTGCAGTCCCTAAAATTAAAGGCAGTGTAATAAAAGATAACCAAACACAACGAACAGAGTTACCGCATAAAACAATAGCGACAAGAGCAGGGGTAGGATGGATAGGAAAATGTGCATTATTAGTAACAGAAGAATACGGTTCAGGAATCAGAATTTCAAGTGTCTTAACCGACGCAATACTGGAAACCGGAACGCCAATAACTGATTCAAAGTGTGGGAATTGCCTTGAGTGTAAGAATGCGTGTCCCGCGGGTGCCATATCAGGAGAAAGTTGGAATGTCAATATAGACAGGGATAAATTTTACAATGCGATTAATTGTAGAAACACAGCACGAGAGAGATGCAATAAAATAGGTATTAATGAAACTATGTGTGGATTATGTATAGTTAAATGCCCATGGACGAAAGGATATTTAAGGGGACAACGTCCTGTAAAATAAAAAAAGGAGCCTTGAACAAACTCCTTCAATCTTTCTATTTCACTTTACGTACATGTGCTGTTTCTATTCTTCCTAGAGTATTGATAATAGTATCGTTTTTTTCATTCTGTACTTCGCGAGCATCGAATAGTGCTTTTATTTTATAACTTAAATTATTTTCAACATTTACTTCAATTTTTTGAACTCGGGAGGTTAATTCCTTAAGTTGAAAATTAGTTTCGGTTTGGTTCTCAAGGATTTTTCCGAGAAGATCCATTACCTTATCATCCAACACGATCACCTCCTACTAAATAGCTTATCTTTTTTAAAAGATAAGTCAAGGAGAATTTTCCATCCATGGCAACTGCCGAATTCATTTCTTAATGGTTTTAATCTTTCCCTAATGAGATCTTTAAAGGAGAGAATGGAAAAAATTTGCCGCAAAATGATAGTGTGGTATGATTAGAAGAAAAGCAGAAAAAGACGAAACAGGAACGGAGAACGCAACCATGCATTCAGATTTTGGCAGCAGTCCGCGGCAGCATACAAATAAAAAGATAGAACTTCTTGCGCCGGCCGGAGGTTACGAGGCATTGAAGGCTGCGGTGGAAAACGGAGCCGATGCCGTCTATCTCGGAGGCAAAATGTTCAATGCCAGGGCTTCGGCCTCGAATTTTGATTCGGAGGAATTGTCTAAGGCGGTGACGTACGCGCACGAACGCGGCGTCAAGGTCTATGTGACATTAAATATTCTTGTGGCTGACAGCGAATTCTCAGAGCTGGCGGACTATGTCTATCAGCTATATTCACTTGGTGCGGACGCCTTGATCGTTCAGGATATCGGGGTTGCAAATTTTATTCGGGAAGTTCTGCCGGAAATGAAGCTTCATGCCAGCACCCAGATGACCCAGAATAATATTTATGGATTGAAGCAGCTAGAAAAAATGGGTTTTTCCAGGGTTGTTCTGGCCAGGGAGACTTCGGCGCCGGAAATAGAAAAAATGGTTCAGGCGACGGAGCTGGATGTCGAGGTCTTTGGACACGGCGCACTGTGTATCAGCTATTCCGGACAGTGCCTGATGTCAAGCTATATCGGGGGACGGAGCGGCAACCGCGGAAGGTGTGCACAGCCTTGCAGGATGGCCTACAGTTTGGTTGACGGCAAAGGCAGGGATTTGCTGGAAGGAAGGAAGACCGGGGAGCATCTTCTGAGTCCGCGCGACCTGAAATTATTGGACAATCTTGGGGAGCTGCAGCGGATCGGTGTACGCTCACTGAAGATAGAAGGCCGGATGAAAAGACCGGAATATGTAGCAACAGTCATCCGGATCTACCGTAAAGCCCTGGACTTTTTACAAGATCAGAAGGGGCAGGAAATCACAGCCCGGGATCTATATGAGCTGACTCAGATTTTTAACCGGGATTTTACAACCGGATACTTTCAGGGTTACCAGGGAGCTGAGATGATGAGTTTCAGCCGCCCAAACAACCGCGGTACCATGTTGGGCCGAATTACGGATCTAAAAAACAACCGTCTGACACTGAAGCTGGACCGCGAGCTGGGACTCGGAGACGGCCTGGAAATCTGGACAAAAAGAGGCCGTGAAGGGATCAGCGTCGGGAAAATAATGGTCCCCGGCGGCAAAACGGTTGACAGTGCTGCACCCGGAGATACGGTCACCATCGAATTTGAAGGCGCTGCGAATATTGGGGACCGGGTATTCAAAACGCACGACGAGCAGCTGATTGCCCAGGCCCGGCACAGTTTCCAGGAAGGCAAGGAAACGCGCAAAAGGCCGTTAAAAATGCAGCTTTCCGGGAAAGCTGGTCAAAAGCTGCGCCTAACCGTCTGGGACGACCAGCAGCACATTGCGCTGGAATCTCAGTGTGAGGCCCAGGAAGCACAGAACCGGCCACTGACACAGGAGGTTCTGGTAAAACAGCTGGGGCGATTGGGGAATACCCCGTTTTATCTGGGAGAATTATCAACAGCACTGGAAGGGGATCTGATGATACCGGTCAGTGCGTTGAATGAATTGCGGCGCGCTGCGGTGGAGAAGCTTTTGGAACCGTCTCACAGCAAGCCTACGCTGACCTTGAAGGCGTATCAGGAGCGGACCGCTACTTGGAATCAGCAGCTCAAAACCGGCCGGACCGTATCGGGAAAAACCGGAACAGGCAAGCATCTGCTCAGTGCCGCGGTGACGGATTTTTCCATGATTGCGCCGTTGCTGAAGTCCGGTGCGGACAGAATTATCCTGGGCGGAGAACACTGGCGGTCCAGACCACCCCTTACCCTGGCAGAGCTGCAGAAGGCACTCGATACCTGTCAAAGCCGGGGAAGGACGCTACTATGGAGACTGCCGCGAATCCTGAATCAGACCCAAGGTGAGCAGGTGTTGAAGGATCTGACAAAGGTGGCAGGCTGGTCGGCAAGGCCGGTGATCATGGCCGGAAATCTGGCGGAAATCGAAATGCTGAAGACCGTTGATCCCGGGTGGACCTGGGAGACGGATTATTTTCTGCATTGTTTTAACGCAGCGGCGCTGGACTGGGTTCGCAGGGCAGGCGGAAGACAGGCAGCCCTTTCCATGGAATTAAGTCAGGAACAGCTTGCCGTTCTGGGTAAATCCGAAGGCATGGAGCTGCCGGTGTTTGGTGATATGGAAATGATGGTCAGTGAATTCTGTCTTCCCGGCGCTGTGCTGGGGGAGGGAAAAGACGGGGCCCGCAACAAATGCGGAAAGGCCTGTCAAAACAGAGACCTGTACCTGAAGGACCGCATGGCTTATCACTTCCCACTGGCTACGGATCAAGCGTGCCGGATGCATGTCTTCAATGCCAAAACCTTGAATCTGGTAACCGAACTGTCTAAAATAGCCGATATGGGCATCAGAAATATCCGGCTGGAACTGCTTCGGGCATCCTTGCCGCAGGCTGAACGTGCCGTTGCAGTATTTCACCGGCTTTGGCAAGAAACGGCTGGAGGCAAGAACATAGGCAAAGAGGAAACAGAGGAAGCAATGAAAAGCCTGGAGGAACTTTATCCTGAAGGCTTTACTAAAGGACATTTTTACAGAGGGGTGCTAACGTAAATTGATAGCTTCAGATAAAGTCCTGGTGAAACTGGATTTTGGCGCAGTCAGAGAACGGCTTAGGGACCATTGCATGCTTCCCGGGGCGAAAGAATTCGCGGAAGCCCTTGTTCCGGAGTCTGACCTGCGTACCGTGAAAGCGCTGCTCCGTGAAACGGACGAAGGAAAAATTCTCCTTAGGATTAACCCTTTGTTTTCAGTCAGAGGCGCGCGGGAAATCCGTCCTTATCTGGAAAGATGCGACCGGGGCGGAACCTTAAATCCGGAAGAATTACTGGAAATCAGGGATACGTTGAAAACTGCCCGCCGCTTAAAGAATACGCTGCTGGAAGGCAACCAGGCAGGAAAAGACCAGTACAGCGAACTATATACCCTCAGAGAAACGGTCGATGGGATCGTACCGCAGAAAGAGATAGAAGACGATATCTCCCGCAGTGTTTCCGAGGACGGGGATATCAATGACCGGGCTTCCGAAGAGCTGGCCAGACTGCGAAAAGCGAAAGGAACAAGCCAGCAGCGGATCAAGGAAAGCCTCGACGGCATTTTAAGAAATCCGAATTATCAAAAGATGCTTCAGGACAATGTCATTACAAGCAGAGGGGATCGCTATGTGGTTCCAATTAAAATGGAATACAGTTCCGCTTTTCCTGGAATTGTCCACGATCAGTCAGCCAGCGGTGCGACGCTTTTCATCGAACCGATGGCAGTCGTTCAGCTTGGCAATGAATTGAGAGAGATCATCCTGAAAGAGAACAGGGAAGTTCAAAGGATTCTTCAGCAGCTCACAGCAATAGTTGCTGCCAGGATTCCAGAGATTATGCTGTTGTATGAAGCCTTGATTAAGCTGGATTTTATTCTGGCGAAAGCCCGTCTAAGTGAAGATATGGAAGCCGGGTCTCCGCTCGTGGTGAATAAACAGGAGGTCAAACTGATCGGAGCGAGACATCCTCTGCTCACCGGGCCTGTTGTACCGATATCCGTCGAACTCGGGATGGATGACCAATTTCTGATCATTACCGGCCCGAACACCGGTGGGAAGACGGTGACGCTGAAGACGATCGGCCTGATGGCGGTGATGATGCAGTCCGGGCTTCATATTCCGGCTGAAAGCGACTCACGGCTCGGGATATTCACTCAAATTTTTGTCGATATCGGTGATGAGCAGAGTGTTGAACAGTCTTTGAGTACGTTCTCCGCACATATGACCAATATTGTGGATATTACCCGGAAAGCCGACAGCCGTTCCCTGGTTCTGCTCGATGAGCTGGGAGCCGGGACGGATCCGGGAGAGGGGGCTGCCCTGGCCATGGCGATCCTTGCGGAATTATTGGAGCGCGGAAGCTGCGGGGTGGCTACGACGCACTACGGTACGTTAAAGACCTTTGCCTACAATACACCTCGGGTAGAAAATGCTTCAGTGGAGTTTAATCCGGAAACGCTTAAGCCAACCTACCGCCTGCTGACCGGTATTCCCGGACGCAGCAATGCCTTATCGATTGCCCAGCGGCTCGGACTTGGCAGTGGTATTCTGGAAAAAGCCCGATCGTTTATCTCTGAACGGGATATGAAGGAGAGCGATCTCCTGGAGAACCTCGAGGATACGCAAAGAGAGATTGAACTTAAAAAACGGAGCGTAGAAGAAGAGCAGAAGAAGGCTGAACATAAAGCTGCGGAGCTTAAGAAAAAGAATCTGGAACTGGAAGAAAAATACGAAGATATTATCCGCAAGGCCAAAGAAGAGGCTGTCGACGTTGTCCGTCAGGCCAGACTCGAAGCCGAAGGAATCATCAAAGAAATCAAGGAAGCCCAAAAGAAAGAACGGCGTGAACAGGAAGCAGCCCTGGAGAAAACACGCCAGGGACTGAAAAAGCTATCCGAAAAGGTATATGAAACCGGGTATGCCGGAAGAGACAAATCCGGACCGAAGCCCGGGCAGGTAGAACCGGGACAAACGGTCTATATGCCCAATCTTAGACAGAAGGGCCAGGTCCTGCAAAAACCGGATAACAACAATGAAGTGCTGGTTCAGACGGGTATTTTGAAAGTCAGCGTTCCGCTATCCGAAATCCGGCTGGTCGATGAGACAAGAAAACCAGAGCATTTTGAAAAAACAATCAAAGGTACTTTCGGGCTGAGCAAAGCGGTCAATCTCAGAAGTGAAATCGATCTCCGGGGGAAACTGGTCGAAGAGGGAATCCTAATGCTGGATAAGTATCTGGATGATGCTGTGATTACAGGAATCAATCAGGTCAGTGTGATTCATGGCAAAGGGACAGGCGCCCTGCGGGCAGGTATTCATCAGTTCTTGAAAAGACATCCCCATGTTGCTGCTTACCGCTTAGGTGAGTTTGGCGAGGGTGATTCCGGGGTTACGATCGTTGAATTAAAGTAAATGACTAATAAAAACTTATCAATTCAAAAGGAAACTGCATTTTCGTTACTTCCTAAGTCTAATATAATACTGGTTATAGGAAACCTCCAAAGTACTGATATAAGTAATTAGGTTTATGCTTATTCTCATTATATCAGTTTTGGCGGTTTTTTAGTTGTTTTTAGCCATACTTACTAATATTTGTAAGGAGTTATTCCGTGTTTGGAGTTCGTTTTACCTCGATCTTGTGGTTGACCAATCTGATAATTTTTCTTTTACAAAGTTCTGAGATAATTCTTGTCACAGTAATTCTGGACACACCGATGATCTTACCAATATCCTCCTGAGTGTACTGGATTTTAAGACGATACCAATCTTGGTCTGATGAAATGTTCTTATCAATGGAAGCATATAAAAGGTTCAATAACCGCTCCTCGCTGTCAAAAAACAATAAGTTTTCAATTTGATATATTAATTCATTTCCAAAGTGGGCTAAGGCTTTAATTATTGATAAATTCAACTCAGTGTTCATGTTTAAGATTCTAATGAAACAGTCTTTGTCTATTTTATAAACTATGGTGGCGGCCTCAGAGATCACCAGTACCTCACAGGTATGATCAGACAGAAGCACAGGTATTAGGCCAAAGAAAGAATCATCTCCTAAAATCCCTAAAATATGTTCGTCTCCTTCAGCGCTGATGGTGACATACCTTACTCTCCCTTGTTCGATATAGTAAACGCTATCAACAATTGTTTCAGCTGTCAAAATAATTTGATTTTTATTATAAGATATTTTCTCGCCATATTGGTGTGCCCAAAAATTAAGTTCCGGACAATCATAGGATAAATACGGAGTATATTTGGAAGAACCCGATGGAATCGCCATAATTGCCTCCTCAAGAAGATCGTAATACAAGTTATTATAACTTGTTTTTTTTAGCGAAATACATAAAACCCAACGGTAAAAAATTAAAAATAAGCTACCTAAAAAAATAATACCACATAGACGATACAGGGTAAGTAATCTTTGTTACTTTGTATCGTTTGAACTATTTATGATTAGTGACTATTGATAAAATTTAATAAAAAAGTGAAAGGGAAGGAGGTGAAAACATTGTACACGATATTAATTCTTCTTTTAGGCATTATTGTTACAACCGGTGTATACTGGCTTCGGCCCCGGATTCAAAAATGGTATGTTTGGTTGGCATTAGCAGTATGGCTTTTCTGGACTGCAATGGGAGTTTCATTTATCCAAGTCAACATTTCAGGGCATCATACTAAGGCTGCTACCGTAGGTGCATTTTTCTTCTTCCTGATAGCCATTGGGACAGGAATTTTTCTAGCAAGAATATTGGGATGGTTTAAATCGCCCCCAAAAATCACTTCCGTAGATCAATAATTAAAATGGGTAGAGGGTGTGAAGATGGATACAAACCGGGAAACACAATCGACTATGAGAACAAGCAGACGGACATTTCTAAAAGCAGGAGTTTTTACGGCAGCTGCAGGGACGGCTACTTTTATTACAACCGGAAGAGTAGCGCGTGCGGCAGGCATTGATAACGAAGGAATCTTAACTAAAGCCCATGTGACCGGTGCATCAGTTAAAAAACTTGGTTATCAAGAAGGCTGGCTGGGAACATCTAAAATTGTTGCCCCAGTGCAAAGAACTCGAGAACAAGATCAAGGGTTTAATAAGGCAATTAGAGGTCTCCTTGGATCCGATGCCGAGCATCAAGTCATAAATTTTATTGGCAAACACCCATTGGGTAATGCCTTTGAGAATATGTCCATGTTCTTAGGAGTACCAGAAGCAGTGAATGGTAAACCCAGTCAAGACAAGTTGCCTTTACCCAATATAGAAAGGTTAACTCAACATATCAAGGATGTTTGTTATTATGCTGGGGCAGATGAAGTCGGGGTAGGGAAACTTTTCCCCTGGATGATGTATTCGGAACAAGCTCCAGTACCCACTGGAACTGACTGGGCACAGTATAAAATTGAGTTAGAAACAAAACCAGGAACACCCGTTCAATCGGAAAAATATCAATACTGCATTGGGATACTTGTGGATCAGGGCTTAGATACCCTTCTGGGCACTACGGGTTATGATGGTATTAGCGGTACTATGAGTATGATGGCGTATTCCAGATCGGGATTTGTTGCGGATATATTAGCGAAATACATTCGTAACCTTGGTTACAATGCCCGATCAAATCATAATGGAAACTACGCTATGCCTCTACTCCCGGCACTAATTTCCTGCGGGTTGGGAGAAATGAGCAGAACAGGGGATTGTGTTTTGCACCCGCGGTTAGGTTTCCGGCATAAAGCCGCCGTTGTTGTTACAGATTTACCTCTGGTACCTGATGGACCTATTGATTTTGGACTAAGAGATTTCTGTTCCACCTGTCAAAAATGTGCTCAAAACTGCCCTGCTCAGGCTATCGGAACTGACAGAGACCAAACCGCATTTAAGGGACAATACATGAGATGGGCAGCCGATTCGGACAAATGCACCCAATTCCGGACAACGAATCGGGAAGGATCCTCTTGCGGTCGATGCATGAAAGTCTGCCCGTGGAACAACAAAGAAACATCATGGATTCATGACGTAGGGGTATTTGCCGCTTCTAACTTTGGATTTGCCGGTAATATACTCCGAGATATTGATGACATGTTTGGTTATGGAACCGAGGTAGTAGAAAAGAACCGCTGGTGGTTAGAATGGCCTGAATACTGTCAGGATTGGACAAAGGCTCCCTGGTTAAAAGGGTAAAAAGTTAAAATTAAGGTATTTAGACTTTTTAGCCAGGAGTTCAGTGTAAAACAAATTATCGTTTACGAACCGAATAATATGAGGCTAGGTCGGAAATCCAAAGATTTTTGATCTAGCCTTAAGTGTTTTGCTGAATTATGTAATATAGTATAGATAAAATACCGTAAAAGTCTTAGATTATATGATGGCTTAATAGGCTATATACTAACATCATAGTGCTGTGCGTACCAAGTGGAGCTCGGATGCGGAAAGCAGATGGCACTATGTCGTCAGCCGCAGCTAAATTACAAAAATGCTGGTAACAGTCTGGGAAGACTATTGCCAGCATCCTATCGGTTTGTTTACTCCTATTAGGCGGTTACCCCAATATTTGACACAGTGACTTAATTACTGATTTCTAACGTCACGGGATTTGACGGAGGACCCTCTGTAAAAGAGTTATTGTCCATCAGTACAGCCCAGAAGGTATAGGTTCCGGAGACTGCTCCGGCACCGAAAAGATTTAAACGGTACTGAATCGTTCTCTTGTTTCCGTCTTCCGGCACATACGTTTCAAGATAGGATTGTCCCGGTTTCTTGATATACAGCTTAACAGTATATTTTTTACTGTTATAGTTGGAAACCGGAAGCTGAACAACCGTGCTCGATCCGTCATAATACGGAGAAGATAGAGACAATTGAGGAATACTTGAATCTCCTATCGGTGGAGTCTCACCGTTTACGGAGCTGCCACTTTCATTCACATATTTATCCGGAGCCTTATAGGGGGCTTCGTCTGACGGCCAGGTCACATCTTTAGGCCGGTCCAGAACGTTCAGGCAAATCCTTGATACGGCATTCATGCTGCCTACGGGGGCTAAAAGGTTAGGGTTATTAGCATCGACCATCACTTCGACCCAAACATCACTGACTTTCGTTGGAACACTGTCTGTCGCACATATTTCTGTTTTAACAAATTCCGAAGGAGTCAGACTGCTTGGCAGAAGACCTGATTTGGAATCGAATTTTACGGTCGTAAGCCCTTCGGGACGGCTAATACTTGACTGAACTGCCAGTCCTTCGTGGGCAACCGTCATGACTTGTTTCCAGATGCTGGCCGGATAGCTGCCGCCATATACCTTATACAGGTAATGGCTTGTATCTGTCTGATCATACCCCATCCAGACAACACCGACGTATTTTGGGCTATAGCCCGCAAACCAGGCATCGGGGTTACCGGACCTATTGCCAAATTTAGCAGGGTCGAGGGATGTTGTACCGGTCTTACCGCAGATATACCAATTGCCAATCCGGGCCTTTGTGCCTGTTCCGGAGGTTACAACGCTCCTCAGGAGATCATTCATCAAATAAGCGGTGGTTTCTTTCATTACTCTTTTCTCGGAAGGCATGTTTTCGACCAATGTTTTACCATCGGGGCCTAAAACTTTAATAACACTGTAAGGTTCAGCTTTGACACCATTATTGGCAAATGTTCCGTAAGCTGAAGCCATCTGCAGGGTGGAAACATCAAATGTCCCGAGGGCCATACTTAATACTTTATCATGATCGGTCAGGGAAAGTCCCAGATTATTCTTAGCGAACTGCCAGCCATTACTAACCCCAAGAGAATTTAAGAGTTTTACGGCGTAAACGTTTACGGAGTCCTCAACAGCTTCGCGCATCGTGATTAACCCCCGCCAGCCGGAAGTAATGGTGTCATAATCTGTTGGGGCCCAGACAGTGCCGTCACCGTTATTATATTTAACCGGCATATCATCAAATACTGTTCCAGGATAATAACCGCCGTGTTCAAGTGCCGGTGCATAGACAACGAGTGGCTTGGCAGTCGATCCGGGCTGTCTTTTGGACTGGTAAGCGCGGTTCAACCCCATGGGGGTGTATTCCCGGCCTCCTACCATTGCTGCGACCGCCCCGCTATCGGGCTCCAGTACAGTCATAGCACCTTGAACGGAAGTGCCGTCCTTACTGTTAGCAGGAAAATTCTTGGAGTCTGCAAAAGCTGCCTCGGCTGCGGTCTGGATTTTAGAGTTTACAGTCGTATAGATCTTCAAACCGCCGCTATAGATCTGTTCGGGTGTAAAGCCATATTTAGCCTGAAGCTCGGAAATTACATAATCGACAAAATAAGGGTGCTGTTTGTTGCGCATTGCAGCTTCGGGGATTTGTACATTCTTCTGATTAGATTTAACCTGCTCGACAAACGTAAAAGGTTCATCGACATATTGATCATATTCGGCCTGGGAAATAATATTGTTATCTCTCATTACGCCTAGGACGATCGTTCGTCTTGCTTTGGCTTTTTCCGGATTAAAATATGGGTCATAGCCGCTGGGAGCTTGAGGGAGGCCGGCCAGCATGGCGATTTCAGCCGGATTCAGATCCTTAAGCTCTTTGTTAAAATAAGTCAAAGAAGCGGTCCGGATTCCGAAAGACGATTCCCCTAGGTAAATCCTGTTTAAGTAAAAGGTCAGAATTTCATTTTTGGTGTAAGCGTGCTCAATCTGAAGAGCCAGAACGGCTTCCTGGATCTTGCGCGAAAGCCTCTGCGCCGTCGGATCTTCAATAAATGCGTTTTTGGCGAGCTGAATCGTGATGGTGCTGCCGCCTTCGACAATTTCACCGGCTTTCAGGTTATTAAAAGCCGATTTGATAATCCGGACCGGGTCTGCCCCAAAATGTTTATAAAACCGTTTATCTTCCACCGCGATAAACGTTTTTTTCACAGTGTCCGGAATGTCTTCATAGTCGACCAGCAGTCTGTTTTCGGTAGAGTGAAGCTGGGCAATTGAATTTTCTTCATTGTCATAGACCACAGAGGATTGTTTCTGACCTGTCAGCAGATCAACATCTAATTTGGGGGTTTTCGCTACAGCAACAATTAAGTAAATACCTAAAAACACAATGAGTAGAATAATGATAAAAAGAGGAATTCTAAAATAGGGTGTATTCATAAACTTTTTCTTCTTTTTGACAGGGTGAACCCGCCTGTTCTTCTGATCTGCATTACGGTTATGATAATCATTGTTATTAGCCATTTTTTGCCTCCTAGATAAAGACTTATTAATATGTATATAGATTAATAAGCTCAAAACATTATATCATATTTTAAAGGCTGTAAAAACAGTATCAATTTGGTAAGAGGTTGATATAAAATTTATATTTCTTTATAATAAAAGATGCTCAAGCGCAAAGAGCTTTATATAGTACCATGTCAGCCCCTAATTTTATATATCCTGGCGGCCTATTTGATGAATTGATTTTATTATCATTTTTATTATCCTTTAAAGGAAGACAAAGGTACTTGAGGTATATCGAAGAATGGAAGGAATGTTTTGAATTGATCGATTTAGACAATGAAGTTCAAAGACAAATGGAGATATTAAGAACAGGTGCTGCCGAGATTGTACCTGAGGATGAATTAAAGGAAAAAATAAAGAATTCCCTTTTGTTAAATAAACCGCTGACGGTTAAGCTTGGGCTTGATCCGACGGCTCCAGATATTCATTTGGGACATACCGTTCCTTTGCAGAAAATGAGACAGTTTCAGGATCTGGGGCATCAGGCAGTGATCATCATCGGAGATTTTACGGGCAGGATAGGTGATCCGACGGGAAAATCCGAAACTAGAAAGGCATTGACCGAAGAAGAAGTACTTCGGAATGCGGAAACCTATAAAGAACAGATATTTAAAATCCTTGATCCCGCTAAAACAAGGATTGAATTTAATGCGACCTGGCTTTCAAAGCTCAGTTTTGAAGAGGTCATTAAGTTAGCTTCCAATTGTACGGTTGCCAGAATGCTGGAAAGGGATGACTTTGCCAAGAGATATCAGGAGGAACGGCCGATCAGCATTCATGAATTCTTCTACCCGCTGATGCAGGGCTATGACTCGGTAGCTCTGCAAAGCGACGTCGAACTAGGAGGAACAGACCAAAAGTTTAATCTGCTCATGGGCCGTACGCTGCAAAAAGATTATGGACAATCACCGCAGGTTGCTTTAACAACGCCAATCCTTGAGGGGCTTGACGGTGTTCATAAAATGAGTAAAAGTCTAAGTAATTACATCGGAGTCTATGAAAGTCCCAGAGAAATGTTTGGAAAAACGATGTCTCTGCCGGACGAATTGATGATTCGCTATTTCGAATTGGTCACAAAAGTGCCTGTTGGCGAAATTCGCCGTCTCGAAAAGGGTCTTGCTGACGGCAGCGTTCATCCGCGTGACTTAAAAATGCGTCTGGGATGGGAGATTGTCCGAATTTATCATGGAGATGCCGAAGCCAATCAGGCAAAAGACGAATTTATTAAAATGTTCCAGAAAAAAGAAGCTCCAGATGAGATGCCTGAATTTAGCCTTTCGGAACTTGGTGCGTCGAAGGACGGTACGATCGAACTGGTTACGCTGATGGTCAACGCAGCACTTGCCCCGAGCAGGGGAGAAGCCAGAAGACTGGTTGAACAAGGCGGAGTGAAGCTTAACGATGAAAAGCTCTCAGATTCGCAGGCTGCCATTCGTCTTTCGGCCGGTGATATCTTGAAGGTCGGCAAGAGAAAATTTATTCGAATCAAATGATAGAACCGTATTCATCAAAAAACGATATTTTTTAGAGACAAAGAACGCTCTTTAATTCTTCTTCATATAATAAAATCATCAGCAACTGAAACAGTATTTTTGGGACATCATAATTAATAGCGCTGATGATTTATTATTGTCAAAGTAATAAAACCGATCGACAGAAATAACTTAAAACTGGCCGAATAGCTGCAAAAGACACTTCTGCATAATGTATAAAAAAATATCGAATTCCATGTGATTTGCTGTTGACAGTGTCAAAACAGCGTGATATTATAATAAAGCGTCTCGGGGCGGGAACGCCTGAAAGCAGCGCAAAGGTCATTGAAAACTGAACAACAAGAATGAAATAAAAAGCTAGACTCGTCAATGAAATTTGGTAAACAAACGAGCTTGAA
>NZ_POSF01000003.1 GCF_004343605.1 Dehalobacter sp. 12DCB1 | reverse complement strand
TTGTATATAATCTCATTAATCGCTGGCGAAATAAGGGGGTAAGAACATGGAAACAAATATGGAACCGATGGAAGAACAAAAAAGAGGAAGAGCAAAAGACCTGCTCTTTACAATTTTGATTCTTTTTCTTGCTTCAGCCCATATTTTTGTGATGCTTCAATCGGTAGGAATACTCAGGGCGGATCGCTGATTTTTCAGATTAGGGCAATCAATAACAAGCAGAGAATAATGATGGAGGAATGTAGAAATGAAGCATTTCGAGCTTGGAGAGTATAAAGGATTAAACCTCAAGTGTTTTGATACATCGGTTAAAGAGCATGAAATTAATAATGCTATGGATTATTTAGTAAACTTCTCGCAAGAAAGCGAAATTAATAAAAATAATGAGCCAATTGAATTAGGGGACTATGTACTCGTCGATATTGTTGGAGTGGAAAAGAATATATCAGTACCGGTGCTAAATGAGTGCGATTACCAGTTCAGGGTAGGCGACGATGGGCTGATATGTGAATTAAATGAAAACATACTGGGGAAGAAGTCGGGAGACAAAGTCATTTTTGATACCATAATAAAACCTATTTCTATTGATTCTCAAAAATATTGGGGACGTGAGATCACGTTTAACATTGATATCAAAAGGGTGTTTATAATTGAAAAGCCGGAACTGACGGAAGACATTATTCAGGAAATTGATCCAAGTCTGAAAACGCTACAGGACTTGAAGCAGAAACTGACTGAGAAAATCTTTGATGAAAAAAGGGCCAAAAAATGGGAAGCCAATATTAATATCGTATTTCAGGCGCTGATTGAGAAGAGTAAATATGAATTTGAAGAAGAAAGTCTAAATCAAGCAGCGGAAGATTTGTACAAGAAATTTGCCGAAGAACTCAAAAAAGCCGAAGGTATGGAACTGATCGTTTATTTAATTGGCAGGAAGATGTCGGCTGATGAATTATTGGAGGAATGTAAGGAAGAAGCGGCTAAGAGAATGATCAGGAATCGGATTTTAGACGCAGTGATTGAGACGGAAAAAATTGGACTTACAGCAGAAGAGCGCGGATATCTCGAAGATCGGTTGAGAAAAGATCAGGAAAGTGGGCAATCGTCTGAAATGTTTACTGACATCCATTTTGTGGAGACCCAGTATTTACGAAGAAAAGCAATGGATTTTTTGCTGAATGTTAATATGGTAAATTAAGAGATTCAGGACAAGAATACTATGCAATCCATATTTTTACGATTATTTCAACCTATTTTGTCAAAAAATCTGGACAAAGACCAAAAGTACTAATCTAGTTAACCCCATGGATTTTATTTCATGGGGTTTGTCTTTGTGCGACCATTTTCATGCCTTTCTGTAAACTGCAAATTTATTCATATTTACTTTGTGAACTGTATTTAGAAATACAATTTTCTTAGTATTATCATGGCAAGAATTGTATTCTAACAATGCTGAACTGCCTAAACTGCATGAATATCCCCACCTTACGATGTGTAATTATGCAAACATCTTATTTATCTTACATTTATTATAATAAATTCAGTCCAATTTATTATTTAATCTATAAGGAGGAGATCATACAAGTGGGGAACAACATTAACAGAAGGGACTTTTTTAAAGGCTCGCTACTTGGTGCAGCCGCGATAGCAGCAGCTTCCGCCAGTGTAGTAAAAGAAACAGTCAGTCCCATGGTAGCCACTGCCGCCGATATTGTGGCACCGGTTCAGGAAATTTCGGAATTTCCTTATATGGTGACTGAAAATTACAGGCGCTTTCCGTCAGATAAGCAGTTCTATCTAAGAGCGTTTGATCCTGAAGAGAACAAGAATCCTGTTAAATTTGTCATCGATGATGTTTCCAAGATTACCGGCAAGAAAGATTCGGGGAAAGACTTACCCCTGCTTAACGCCGAAAAAGCGGGAATCAAAGGCCGTGGAGCAACACTTACTGAAACAGCTCTTAGTTTTTATCAAGTGCATTACGTTCCTAACCCTCTCGAAAAGAGAGAGGGCTGGACTTTACTGGAACAAGCTTTATCTACCGCAGGCTGGTCGGTAGAACTGGATTATACCGGTTTTACTGCAATAGCTTCTGGCCCGGCTGGGATAATCCAACATTATCCCATCAATCCGGAGACCAATGAAATGGGCAAACAACCTGTATTTATCCAGGGATTGTTCAGTTGGGACAATTCATCGGTAGATGCCATGCGGCAGCAAGGCCAGCCATGGAAATTTAACTCCGAGGAAGAAGCTAGTAAAATTGTAAAAAAAGCATCCAAATTCCTCGGAGCGTCTCTCGTCGGAATCGCACCCTATGAGGAACGTTGGACCTATTCCAATTGGGCGAGGCCGAAATCTAAGCCCTTTACGTTTCCAGATGGCAGAACCCAATACTTGCCTTGGGATGTGCAAAAGTTTGCCTCGAGTCAGGGAGCAGAAGTTTATGGAAATGTTTGTTTTGACGCCGATTTTGAAAAATATGGAGGCTTTAAGCCGAAAAGTGTCATAGTAATTGCTATAGAGAAGGATTTTGAAGCAAGTCTTACCACTCCGTCAGTTATTGAAGATGCAAGCACGGGATTAGGTTACTCACACATGGGAGAAGTAGCCTATAAGATAGCTACATTCTTGAGGTTCCTTGGCTACTACGCTATCCCGTCAGGAAACGATACAGGTTTGAGTGTTCCGATGGCCGTCCAGGCTGGACTGGGAGAAGCAGGAAGGAACGGGCTCCTGATTACCCAGAAGTATGGTCCCAGGGTACGTATTGCCAAAATATATACTGATCTGGAAATCGCTCCTGATAAGCCGGTCAAGTTCGGGGTACGCGAATTTTGCCGCCTGTGCAAAAAATGTGCGGATGCTTGTCCCGGGCAGGCCATCTCCCATGAGAAAGAAGCCAAAGTCCTGCAACCGGAGGATTGTGGGGTATCCGAGAATCCATATACCGACAAATGGCATGTTGATGCTGTTAGGTGCGCTTCTTTCTGGGCTAATAATTGTACCTCCTGTTCAACCTGCGTAGGGGTATGCTCATGGAATAAGCTCAAAACATGGAACCACGATGTCGCCAGAATTGCAACTCAAATTCCATTGGTCCAGGATGCAGCCCGTAAGTTTGATGAATGGTTCGGCTACGGCGGACCGGTAAATGCAGACGAAAGAGTTTCATCGGGCTATATTACAAACAAGGTAAGAGACTTCTGGAATAATCCGGAGCCTATTCGATAATCATCTTTTGCTATCAAGTTTACCCATCGCTGATTGTCTGAGCCGAGGCTTTGAAAGGAGAAAAATTGTGAAAATTTTTGATGTGTTGATTTGGATGAGTTTGGGTGTAATATTACTACTTATTCAATACGGTATTTGGTGGTATTTGAAGGGCAAGGGAAAAGCTACCATACCCCTGCAGCTCTGTGGATTTCTTGCGAACTTTTTTCTGGTGTTTGCAATGGCTTGGGGATATTCCAGCTTTAAGGAACATGAATACCAAGCTATAGCCATGGGATTTATTTTCTTTGGAGGCACTGCCCTTATTCCTGCAATTATTACCTATAGGTTGGCTAACCTTAAAGCAAAGGCAACAAATAAGAAATCCGATACTATTGCACCTTAACAACATTGTAATAGTTTTGGGTTCGAATTGAACCAGATAGTATTTTCAGCTACTATCTGGTTCATCTTCGTAATATTCATAAATAGCTAAAGAGGATGACAACTGTGAATCCAAATAGAAATTATTAGGAGGAATGATAGAATGAGACAGTTCGAACTTGGACAATATAAAGACTTAAACGTCAAGCGTTTTGATACGTCAGCTGGAGAGAACGACATAAACCGAGCCATAGATTATATCTTAAATTCTTTTGACGAAATTGAAGAAGAAAAAAGAAATGAACCGATTGAAAAGGGTGATTACGTAATAATAGATATTGAAGCTATGGAAAAGGGAACATCTGTACCGGTTATAAGAGATTTTGGTTCAAAATTTAGAGTAGGCAGTGATGATGTATTACAGGAAATTACCACCAACCTTCTGGGAAAGAAGATGGGTGACACTGTAAATTTTGAGACGGTTATTCAGCCCGATGCCTTTGAATTTCAGCGTTTGTGGGGATGCATGATTACTTTTTCCATTAAAATTAAAAGCGTTCTTATTGAAAAGAAACCTGAACTGACTAAAGAATTTATTCAGAGAATAGAACCTAATGTAAGAAACTTGGAATACTTTGAAAAAATGTTGACAGAGAGGATCACCCAGGAAAAAAAGGTTAAGGAACGGGAGGCAAATCTTAATCTGGTGTTTCAAGCTCTAATTGAACGGTGCAAATATGAATTTGATGAGGAAAAATTAGATTTGGCGGCAGAAGATTTGTACAAGAAATTTACGGAAGAACTCAAAAATGTTGACAATATGGAACTAATGACTTATTTGATCCATAGAGGAATAACGGCTGACGAACTGCTGGCCGAATGTAAGGACGAAGCAGCCAGGAGAGTTATCAGAGAGCGTATTATCGATGCTGTGATTGAAAAAGAAGGTATTAGTCTGACAGCAGATGAAATCAGTTATCTAGAGGAACGAATAATCGATAAAGAGAACAATGGGCAGATTCCTGTGCAGTTTGATGACATCAATCTCTTACAGACGCAGTATCTGCGCCAAAAAGCAAGGGACTTTTTGCTTGATAATAATTTGAAACGTGAAATTTTTTAAGGTCCGCAAAATAATCTATGGCAATCTCTAAATTTCAAAATGTCCATTTTTAAGTAAAACTTGTCGGTAAAGCGGTTTTACCTTGAATCATTTCACGATCTAATTTATAATGATTTTGATTTAATAACCATGATATTGGAGTACCCTTTCAATTTCTTTGACTGGTTTTTCACATGAACAGTGATAACATCCTATTTTTGGTTGATTTGTATGACATCTTATTTTACCGAAAAACCAATGTTCACGGGATTTAGTTGTTACCTTTTTGTGTTTGACCGTTTTCTTATCGCACTGTTTTTTTCTTCATAACTTTTATGATTGGGTAAGGCGTGTTTTTCTTGAAATTTAAGCCTTTGGCTTTTTCACTTTAAAGGAGGTTATTGGGGTGGCTAAGGATGATGATACTTTGTCTCATCTTTCAAATTATCCCTGGCTCAATACAAGGAGGAGAATTATTGACTATATAAAAAAATTCAATCAACGCATGGTAGTCAAAAAGGGACAAGTATTTTTAGAATATGGAGAAGAATTGACAAACGTCTACTGTTTGGAAGATGGTTTGCTGGGAATTCGTTCTTTAGGTTTGAACGGCAAGCAAAGAACTCTTGGAATCTTAAGACCCGGGGGGATTTACGGCATTATCGATGTCGTTATGGGCTTTGAAAGCCCTCAATATGAAGTAAATGCTTATCAAGACACCACCTTATTTTATATCTCTAAAAAACAAACTCTGGAAGGTATAATATGTGATCCAATGTTAGCATTTGCTTATATGGAATGCTTGTGTGACATTATAGCTGTTTTAAATGACAGCGTAGAAAGTTCATCTTTCTATAGCCCAAAACAACAGTTATTATTATTTTTGCGCAATCTCTGTAAACTAAATCACATAGAAGATTACGGTTGGTACCGAGCTCAATACAGTTTTTCACATCAGGAAATCGCCGATATTATTGGTTCAACCCGCGAAAATGTAACAATGCATTTAAACAATCTCAAAAAAAGTGGATTAATCAAAATAACTCGTCGTCAGATATATTTTTGCAAAGACTTTGAGACTCGGATTCAATCGGAATTTCGTCATTATGGACTTAGGAACTGCTGATTTTAACTGATTTTGTCAAAGAATCTGGACAAAAAGCAAAAGTACTAATCTAGTAAACCCCATGATTTTATTTCATGGGGTTGTCTTTGTGTGCCCGACATGGGTACAACCTAACTACTCCATAATATTGTGTCCTGATACACCAAAGATCTCAAAATACAAGTCGTGATTTAAATTCATTCATATTTACTTTGTGAATTGTATTTAAAAATACAATTTTCTTAGTATTATCATGGTAAGAATTGCATCCTAACAATGCTGAACTGCCTAAACTGCATGAATATTCCTACCTTACGATGTGTAGTTATGCATACAGCTTGTTTATCTTGCATCAACTATAATAAATTTACCAAATATATTATTTATTCTATAAGGAGGAGATTGTACAAGTGGGGAACAACATTAACAGAAGGCTCGCTGCTTGGTGCAGCTGCGGTAGCAGCAGCTTCCGCCAGTGTAATGAAGGAAACAGTCAGCCCCATGGTGGCCACAGCCGCCGATATTGTGGCACCAGTTAAGGAGATTTCAGAAGTAGAAGGTATAAGTACAATTATATTAGTCATTATACTTTTTTAAATGGAGGAAAAAATTATATGGGAAAAAACATTAATAGACGAGGTTTCTTCAAAGCCTCATTGTTAGGTGCCGCTGCAGCTGCCGTAGCTTCGGCTACGGTTGCACAGGAAACAATGAGTCCCTTGGTTGCAGAAGCGGCTAACATTGTAGCACCTGTCAAAGAACTTTCCGAATTTCCTTATCAGGTTACGGATCAGTATCGGCGTTTTCCGGGCAATAAAATTTACTGGATGCGAATTTTCGATACTGAAGATAACAAGACGCCAATCAAATTTCTGAAGGATGACGTTTCCGAAATTACTGGTAAAAAAGATACAGGGAAGGACCTTCCCTTAATCAACGCAGAGTACCTCGGGATAAAGGGCAGAAGGGCAACATTATCTGAGACAGGCATTTCGTATTGGACTCAAAATGGCGGTTTCCTCGAGGGTCACCGTTCTAATCTAGTGGGTTGGACCCGACTGGAGGAAGCTTTGTCAGAGGGGGGCTGGTCGATAGAACTGGATTATAACGGATTAACATCGCCCGGAAACGGTCCAGGCGGATTAAATTGCCAATACCCTATTGATCCTAAAACCAACGAAAAGGCTAAAGAACCCGTATGGGTTCCAGGATTATTTAATTGGGACAATTCCGTGGCGGCAATGAGACGTCAGATGGGACAGCAATATAAATTTCAATCAACGGAAGAAGCAAGTAAAGTTGTTAAAAAAGCTACTCGTTTTTACGGAGCAAGCCTGGTTGGGATTGCACCCTATGACGACCGTTGGACCTATTCCAACTGGGCGAGGACAAGATACCAAGCGACCAAAGATGTGAACGGCGTAACTTCCTATTCTTCCTTTAACGTTCAAAAATTCATGACGAACAAGGAAGTAGAAGTATACGGACTTGATGTTTTTGAGGCCGATTGGGAAAAATACGCCGGCTTCACGCCAAAAAATGTGATTATATTTGCGATAGAGATGGATTACGAAGCTGCCCGTACATCTCCTTCACTTATTTCAGATGCCGCCGTAGGCAAGGGATACTCACGGATGGGAGAAATTGCTTACAAGGTCGCCACATTCATTAGAAATCTTGGGTATAATGCCATTCCTTCGGGAAATGATACCGGACTGAGTGTTCCTATTGCAGTCCAAGCGGGTCTAGGAGAAGCAGCAAGACACGGAATGCTGATCACCCAAAAATACGGACCCCGGTTACGTCTGGCTAAAGTATATACTGATTTAGATCTTACACCTGACAAGCCGATCAGTATCGGGGTTCGCGAGTTTTGCCGCCTTTGCAAAAAGTGTGCAGATGCTTGTCCAAGTCAAGCTATTTCTCATGAGAAAGAAGCACGTATTCAGACACCTGAGGAATCCGGTGATTCAATCGCTGCCTATACGGAAAAATGGCAAGTTGACCCTGGACGCTGTCTTTCCTGGATGGGATATAACGCGGGCTGTTCAAACTGTATTGCGGTATGTTCGTGGAATAAGATCAAGCAATGGAACCACGATGTAGCTAGAATTGCTACCCAAATTCCTTTGGTTCAAGATGCGGCGCGCAAGTTTGATGAATGGTTCGGCTACGGTGGCCCTGTGAACGCGGAAGAAAGAATCGAGAGCGGCTATTGCACGAACTTGGTAAAGGATTTCTGGAATAATCTTGATCCAATAAACTAAGGAGAGAAAAATTATGAAAATTTATGATGTGTTGGTTTGGATGAGTTTTGGTGTCATATTATTACTTATTCAATATGGTATTTGGTGGTATTTAAAAGGTAAGGGAAAAGCTACCATACCCCTACAGCTCTGTGGATTTCTTGCGAATTTTTTCCTAGTGTTTGCAATGGCCTGGGGATATTCTAGCTTTAAGGAGCATGAATACCAAGCCATAGCCATGGGATTTATTTTCTTTGGCGGCACTGCCCTTATTCCTGCAATCATTACCTATAGGCTGGCTAACCGCAGAGCAAAGGTAAAAAAAGAAAAAGCAGATGCTATTTCAGCTTAGAGATAAAGGTACGTTAAATCAAAGATAGAATTATCAATGTGTACAAATATTTAATGCAGACAAGAAAGCCACTTAATACTTCAATGGCATTAAGTGGCTTTTCTCAGTTTGGGTAACCATGATTAGAAGGCGTATATTTTGCAAATTGTAAAGCATTTAATAGGTACAATATTTTAGAAGAAGTATAATCATATCGGTTATTATATTTTTTAAAAGGGAGGAAAAATTGCATGGGAAATAACATTAACAGACGAGGCTTTTTGAAAGCCTCATTGCTAGGTGCCGCTGCAGCTGCAGTAGCCTCAGCTACGGTGGCAAAGGAAACATTTAGTCCCTTAGTAGCGGAAGCGGCAGACATTGTGGCGCCGGTTCAGGAATTGTCGGAATTTCCTTATAAGGTGACTGAAAATTACAAGCGTTTTCCGGCAGATAAAAATCTTTATCTGAGAGTTTATGAGCCGGAAGAGAACAAGAAGCCTGTTAAATTTGTCATCGACGATGTTTCCAAGATCTCCGGCAAGAAAGATACGGGGAAAGACTTACCCCTGCTGAACGCCGAAAAACTGGGAATCAAGGGCCGTCCGGCAACACTTGTTGAAACAGGTCTTAGTTATTATGCCAGGTATTACGGACCTGATTCCCCCATAAATGAAGATGGTTGGACTTTACTGGATCAAGCTTTTGCTGCCGCAGGATTTTTTTTGGAAAAGGATGCTAGCGGATTTACTGCAATAGGTTGTGGCCCGAGTGGTATCATTCAGAGATATCCCATAGATCCGGCAACTAATGAGTCCTCTAAGCAGCCGGTATTTGTTCCGGGATTATACACTTGGGACAGTTCATCGGCATTAGCCCTGCAGAAGCAAGGGAAGAACTGGAAGTTTAAATCCCCGGAAGAAGCCAGTAAAATCTTCAAAAAAGCATCAAAATTACTCGGAGCGGATCTCGTCGGAATTGCACCTTATGACGAACGCTGGACTTATTCCCAATGGGCAAGGCCGAGACAAAAGGCCTTTACTCTTCCGGGTGGCAGAACGGCATATTTGCCATATAATAAGACAAAGTTTCTCGCGACTAAGGAAGCAGAAGTTTACGGAAATGATATTTTTGAGGCCGACTTTGTAAAATATGCAGGCTTTAAGCCAAAAAGTATCATAACATTTGCTGTAGAGATGGATTATGAATCAACCCTTGCCAGTCCGTCAGCTATTGCTGATGCAAGTACGGGTTTAGGTTACTCAAACATGGCAGAAGTGGCTTATAAAATAGCGGCCTTCCTGAGAAATCTTGGTTACGGCGCTATTCCTTCAGGAAACGATACAAGTTTGACGGTTCCGATTGCTGTCCAGGCCGGACTGGGAGAGGTAGGTAGAAACGGACTCCTGATTACCCAGAAGTATGGTCCCAGGGTACGTATTGCCAAAGTCTATACTGATCTGGAAATTGCTCCTGACAAGCCGGTCAAGTTCGGAGTGCGTGAATTTTGCCGTCTGTGTAAAAAGTGCGCGGATGCTTGTCCCGGACAGGCCATTTCCCATGAGAAAGAAGCCAGAGTCATACAACCGGAGGATTGCGGTCCATCCGAGAATCCGTATGTTGAAAAATGGCATGTTGATGCTGCCCGGTGTAACTCTTTCTGGGGCCTTAACTGTACCAGCTGCTCAAACTGCGTAGCGGTATGCTCGTGGAATAAGCTCAAGACATGGAACCACGATGTCGCCAGAATCGCAACTCAAGTGCCAGTGGTACAGAATGCGGCCCGTAAGTTTGATGAATGGTTCGGTTACGGTGGGCCGGTGGATCCTGACGAAAGAATTTCATCGGGCTATGTCACAAACAAGGTAAGAGACTTCTGGAATAACCCGGATCTTATTAAATAATCGTCTTTTGTTATTAGTCAATATCCATCATTCAATGTCTGAAAACAAGGCTTTGAAAAGGAGAGAAAAATTATGAAAATTTATGATTTGTTGATTTGGATGAGTTTTGGTGTAATATTATTGCTTATTCAATACGGTATTTGGTGGTATTTAAAGGGCAAGGGAAAAGCTACCATACCCCTGCAGCTCTGTGGATTTCTTGCGAACTTTTTCCTGGTGTTTTCAATGGCCTGGGGGTATCAAAGCTTTAAGGAGCATGAATACCAAGCCATAGCCATGGGATTTATATTCTTTGGCGGCACTGCCCTTATTCCTGCCATCATTACCTATAGGCTGGCTAACCGTGGGGCAAAGGCAAAAAAAGAAAAAGCAGATGCTATTTCAGCTTAGAAGCATACAAAAAGGTACGTTAAATCAAAGATAAACACAAATGACCATTGAGGTTAAAATAATCTACGACAAACAAGAAAGCCACTTGATATCTTCAAGGGTATTAAGTGGCTTGCTTCCTTGACTCATTAATCTAAAGGACAGCAGGGGATAAAAAATGAAAGGGAAAAAGAGAAATCTAGAGTTTTATTATTTGTTTTTTTTATCCATAACAGCCATTGCAGCAATTATTTATAGCGTTTTTTGGGCGGACCAGGCTGTGGATTACAAGGCACTGATCCAAGAAAACATTTCAGGTGTCACGTCGATCGAGAAAATCATTGGAACGAAACCCGCTTATAAAGTGGAAGCGGCGGGAGGATGTTACTATGCGGTTTGTGATTCAGCGATGGGGTATCAGTCAAAAGTTGAAACCATGAGTATCATCGATGAAAAAGGTATGGTGGAAAAAGTACTGGTCACAAAGCAAGGCGAGACTCCGGATTTTTTTGAAAGGCTGTATAAGCAAGATTACTTTAATAGCTTTAATGGTCTTTCTGTTAAGGAACCGATTTATCTGGGAGGGGCTTCCGGTTATTCTGGCTACTTGGCCGGTAATCAGACAACCAACTACATCGATCGGATAAGCGGTTCAACCGTTTCTTCGCATGCGGTGGCTGAAGCTGTTAACGGGGGGAACTTATACCTTTCCAGGCAGATCTTTAACACAGCATGGACTAATCCATATGATGTGTTCCAACTTACCTGGAAGGAATTAGCGATGATTGTGATGTACCTCATCGCGCTAGCAGGAGTTTATGTCAAAAAATTGGTCCGTATAAGGATCTGGGTTCTACTGGTGAGCATCGGTGTATTGGGACTTCTCATCAACCAATTTGCAACGGCCAATTTGTTGTTTTCCCTGATCCATTTGCAAATTCCCGGGATAACCAACATTAAATGGTATGTGCTTATAGCCGGGTCATTGGGATTTATCATTTTCTTAGGGAAAAATCTATACTGTGCCTGGATTTGCCCTTTTGGGGCCGCACAGGAGTTTCTTAACAAAGTAGCAGGTTTCAAACCACTGGGAATATCGCAGCCAGTGATAAAAAAACTTAAGTTAGTTCCATCGACTATTCTGTGGGTTGCCCTCATACTTGGGACCTGTTTAGGAAACTACGGGACACTGGATTACCAGCCTTTTGGTGCACTTTTCCTGTTAAAAGCCACGTGGGTGATATGGCTGATGCTGCCTGTTTTCTTATTTATGAGTTTA
>NZ_POSF01000002.1:300000-410744 GCF_004343605.1 Dehalobacter sp. 12DCB1 | reverse complement strand
ACGAAGCGTAAAGCGGAGGGCAATTTCAGGCGTCAAGGAGGTGATTCAATTGGCTGTGACCACCAACCGAACAGCAAGATTAACTTTCGCGACCACCGGAGGGAACACGTTTTCCCTAACGGTTCCCCAACCGCGAGAGGATATTCTGCTGACTGAAGCCATGGACGTTATGAACGCGCTTATAGCAGGCGGGATATTCCTCACGGCAAATGGTGCCCTTACAGGGGTAAAGGATATAAAGGTCATTGAAACCACGACCAATGACCTTTATGATCCTCCACAAGTGTAAGCGGGCAGTACTGTCCTAAAAGATGTAAACCACAAAAACAGACAGCCCGGGTGTATCCCGAACTCTGTGTAAACTCTAAAATTGATGTAAAATAAGGCGAATATTTTATGGGAGCAATAGCTTAAATGGCTGTCGCTCCTTTTGTCTGCATTATACAAGAATTTTCAGGGTTGTCAATTTGACCCCAAATAAGACTTGATATGGGGGTGGCGGATGCTACCCTTAAGTACGGGATGGGGCTTACCCCAAAGAAATACATCATTTGAGCCCCATCCCGTGACCCATTGAAGCAGCCGACGTAGGGTCCCATGTCAAGTCTGCCCCAGAGCGAATTCTTAGCTAAATCGTTCCAGCCGGTCTTCAAAATAAATCTGTAACTGGGAATGAATTAGCCCCCAATCCTGCCGCCGACCGGTCCATTTTTTGGTTATATCCACCATAGCCAGGTAAAGCATTTTAAGCAAGCTGTCATCAGTTGGGAAGACGGATTTACTTTTGGTAACCTTACGGAGTTGACGGTTAAATCCTTCAATGGCATTTGTGGTATAAATCAGCTTTCTGACTTCCTGGGGATATTTAAAATAAGTGGATAAATTGGCCCAGTGCGTTTTCCACGATATCGCTATTTTCGGATATTTGTTTCCCCATTTCTCGTCAAATGAATCCAGCTCATAAAGTGCTGTTTGTTCATCGATGGCCGCGTAGATATTCTTCAGATCAGCCATAAGCGCTTTGATGTCTTTGTAAGAAACAAACTTTGTTGTATTCCGAATCTGGTGAATGATACACTGCTGGATTTCTGTCTTTGGGAATGCGGCCTCAATGGCGCTGGTGAAGCCTGTGAGACCGTCTACACATGCAATGAGGATATCTTCGACGCCACGGTTTTTAATCCCATTCATCACGGAGAGCCAGAATTTTGCACTTTCATTCTCACCGATCCACATGCCCAGAACATCTTTCACGCCGTCCATTTGGATGCCAATGGCGATATACACAGCTTTCTTAACAATCTGGCCTTCGCTGCGCACATGGAAGTGAATTGCGTCCATGAATACGACCGCATAAATACTTTCCAGAGGACGGCTTTGCCATTCTTTGACTACAGGCAAGATTTTATCGGTGACGCGGCTTACTGTGCTGTCCGATACTTCAATGCCATATATTTCACGAATATGGGACTCAATATCCCCCGTGGTCATCCCTTTGGCATACATGGATAGAATCTTTTCTTCGATATCCCCGGAGAGTGTTGTCTGTTGCTTTTTGATGATCTGCGGTTCGAATTCGCCTTTGCGATCACGGGGAATGGAAATATCCATGTCGCCCAGGCTGGTCTTTACGGTTTTCTCGCTATAACCATTCCGGCTGTTGTCTGTTTCTTTATTCCGGTAGTCATATTTGCTATAGCCCAATTCATCTTCCATTTCTGCTTCCAGGCCATTTTCCAGGACGGTACTGACCATTTCTTTGAATAGGTCCTGTACTCCTGAAACATTGTTGATTCCTGCTTCTTGCAGCATCTCCAGTAACTTTTTCCGTTGTTCTCTTCTCTCGGGACTAATTCTCCTCTTTACCATTAATAAAAAACCTCCATGTGATGCTCTTATCTTACATCACTCTGGAGGTTTACACAAAATCCGAAACGGTCTCGACAGCCCTGGCACTTTATCTGCCTGATAGCTGTCTGTTTCTTCTAAGGAGGTATTTAATGTGATTTGAATGAGTCTCAGTTATCGAAAATATAAAATCCTATCTTTTTCCTTGCCCTTTACCGTTATGTCCGTTATTTGAAGAGGTATTTATGACCGTGTTCTGAACGGTCTGTGCATCGACTGTTGTTTCATCCGAAGTAGACTGTTCATCGGCTGTGGCATTCTGATCGTCTGCAACATCCTGTTCGTCCCCTGCTTCCAGGCTCTCTTCCTCGCCACTTACGACCTGATCTTTATTGGCTTTCTTGTAGTCCTTCATGTTCTGGGCTTGCTCTTTCAAGACGTCTTTGGTTTCTTTCATCGTCTCAACTTTGATTTTCTGAACATCTTTTCTGAGATCCTGCATGTCATTTTTATATGCTTGAGCCTGTGTTACTTTTTCCAGAGCGGCTGCGATGGCAGCCTCATCACCTGAAGCACGGGCCTGTCCCAATTCCGCCTTGGCTGCTGCAAATTCCTGCACAGCTTCAGCATAGGCTACTTTCGCAGCCACATAAGCTTTCATGGCAATGGTATTCTGGACTTCGGCTTGGATAATATTCTGCATAATTTCAGCCTGTTCTTCTGTCAGACCGCCGGTGATTTTAAGGACGATCTTGTCGGCATCACTTTGGACAAGTTCAATGCTGGCAAGTAGATTGCTGATGACGGTATTTTCTTCTGTGTCAACTGTTGCCGTTTCATCCGTGGCTGTCTCATCAGTAGTTGTTTCTTCGATGGAAGCTGCAGTGGTTTCTTCGGCAGTGGTAGTATCTGTACCCGTAGTATCCGTTCCGTCAGCTGCTTCGGTATCTTCAATGATCTGTTGTACCTGGAAGTTGGCTTTCTTTATCGTATCCGAGTACGCTTTCAGAGCCTGTTCCATCAAATCCAACTGGTTTTGTTCGGACATGATTTCCGCTTCGGCGAGCCGTTCATTGGCAAACTCAACGAGCAGTTCCGCTTTTCCTTCATCAGAGAAAGTCACAGCAACCTGAACACTTTCAATCATCTGTTCGATTGAATAGAGCCAGCTGTCCGGCGTTACACCGGCTTCATCTTCAACAGCTGCCTCATTCGTCGGATCTGTTGCCGTGGAATCCGTTACGCTAGGGTCAGTTGGCGTAGTATCCACTGTGGTTGAATCTGTGGCGGTTGGATCTACAGCAGTGGGATCTACGGTCGTGTCGGGAGTACTTGCTAAGATTTCCCCAGTGACTGTGCTTTCGCCGGTTGTTGTTTCAGCAAAAACACAAGAAGGTGCGACCGCAATAATTAAAAGGACACAGAGAATCGAAACCAGAATCTTTTTATGGATCATTCTATCTACCCCTTTCGGTAACCCGGCTGTCATAACCTTTCGGCCTTAGACCCGTGGCTTTGCGTCTCTGTCTTTCGACAGATTTGCCATTATCGTTTTGGCTGAGGTCATTATAGTATAGATACTTTAGAAGTTCAATTGTTTTGGGTCCTTTTTCAGACCAATGGGGTATAAAAATGAGACTTTAGTCTCATAAAAAGCATGGAAGCTTTTAGAAACAAAGAAGTGCCCTTACGGACACTTCTGTAAATGCTTGACATTGGTGGATTAACAAGACGAATTTATTTACAAAGTCATGAGATCTTCAATCTGTTTCTCCAGGCTCGTACTGATTGACGAACTGTTGCCGACGATACTGGCTCTGGCGATATAGCCGCGGTTGTAGGTTAAGAAATACTGCAGGGATGACGGTAGATAGTTCTGCGGAACGGCTACGATGATTGCGTCATTTTTAGCGGCGAGGGCGGCTGCCAGAAGGGCATCGGCTTTTGGTTTCCCGGAAGTCACGTCTTTGGAAGAAGCAAGGGCAGAACAAAAATAGATTTGGGACTGATCCGTGAAAAGGCTCCTCAAAATCGCCCATTCAGTAGCATAGCGGTCAGTACCTCCCAGCCGTTCGACGACATAGTTCTTGTTCAGCGCAGATTCTACAGAAGAGCCGATGACACTTTCTCCGCCGAGAAGGATAACTTTAGATGGATTAAGGCTCAAAAGCTGTGCTTGGGTCACAGCCGGAATTTTATCTTTGTCCGTAAGCAAAATCGGACAACCTTTAGCTGCGGCAAAGGTACTTGCTGCCAAGGCATCCGGTTCACCCTGACCATAGGCTAAATAGATTGTATTGGCAGAACCTATCCACGAAGCAATATTAACGGAAGTTTCATAGCGGTTCGACCCGCTGATCCGGCTGACTGTATAGCCCGCAGTTTGAAGCGCTGTTTCAATGTTCTGGGATATTGCACTGTATCCGCCGATTATGATAACTTTTGTTGCACCTAAAGCGGATATCTGCGACGATATTCTGCTATCCAACTGTGATGACGGATTCATCAGGATTGGTGCATCATATTTTTTGGATAATGGTACCGAAGCTAAGGCATCCGCCAGACTATCATCGCGCGTGACAATTACGGTGGAGGCGGATGACCATCCTGCTTCGGCAACGCTGATCGATAAGTCCTGATTGTTACTAGCAGAGCCCCCGATTCGTACATCCTGAGAATAAGAAGCTCCTGCCACGAGAGTTCCGATTTCATATCCGTTGAACAAAAACTTAATTGTTCCTTCTTTACTAGGTGTTACATAAACAGAGTAAGTCCCATCTAAGGCTGTTGTACAGCTTATTGTATTGTCTATCCCTGCATCGCTGCCGTCCAGGGTGATCGTTTTTTTTGCAAGCAATTTTCCATTATTGTCTTTCAATGTTCCGGTAATTAAAGATTTTTTATATTTTAGCGCATCACCGGTTATTGTGATAACGGGTTTGGATACGGTCAATACCCCCACAGCGCAATACCCGCTACTGTCATAAAGATAGAGATAATAGATACCGGTTGTATCGAACGTTACATTGTTAAGCGTATAATTCCCACTGCTTCCGGAAGCGGAATAATATCCGATGTTATTACCGCTTGTATCGGTACTATAAGCTGTGATATTTCCGGAAAAACTTCCCCCGTTGAGATTATACAGATATAGTTTTATGTTTGTGGTCTCACCGATAAGTATATTACTGTCACTGGATGTCTGGAAAGCTAAACCGCCTAATTCCGTACCGGTAATCACAGCAAAAGCCTGTATGTTTCCAGAGAAAGTCAGGGTCAGAATTATAAAAAGAACAGTCACGCTCTGAATTATTGCTTTCCTTTTACTTCTCTTACTTTTGCTTCGTAACCTGACATCTCCCATCCCTGAATTTCCTGCTTCGGTATTACCTTTCCTCACCCATCCAGGACTTAAGTTCGGTCTTCTCCTATTCTTTATATCCATCATGTCTATTAATTGCTCCTCTCTGCTTATTCATACCTTAGCGCATCAATCGGATTAAGGGATGAAGCCTTTTTTGCCGGAAAGACACCGAAGACGATCCCGATCAAAGCTGAGAAGGTGAAGGCCAAGATAACGGAAAACATGGACACCTTGGTCGTCATACCGACAACCTTGGATACGCCAAGTGAACCTCCCCAGCCCAGTAATATCCCGATGATTCCTCCCATGACACTCAATATGACCGCTTCTATCAGAAATTGCAGAAGAATATCCGTTTCCTGCGCCCCGATTGCTTTCCGGATCCCAATCTCCCGTGTCCGCTCCGTTACGGAAACAAGCATGATATTCATGATGCCGATTCCGCCGACGATCAAGGAAATCGCCGCGATCCCTCCGAGAAGCATGGACAGCGTCTGGGTAACTGATTGCATGGTCTCCAATACTGTTGCCTGATTGGTAGTGGAAAAATCATCCTCATCACTCGCGCTGAGTTTATGTGCAGAGCGCAGCAGCGTTGTAATCTCACTTTGCGCTTTGGTCATCACATCCGGGGAAGCCGCCTGAACAAAAATCTGCCGGATAGACTCACTTCCGATCAGCCGAAGCTGTGCTATCGTAATCGGCATCAAGATCATATCGTCGCTATTGGAAAAACCTGAGGAACCTTCACTGGCTGTGACTCCAATGACCTGAAACGGAATGTTGTTGATCTTGACGGTCTTGCCAATAATACTGTAATCCAGCGTCCCCAGTAGGCCTTCCACGACTGTCGGGCCGAGAACCACAACGCGTTTATACTGGTTCATCTCCTGCTCGGTAAAAAATCTGCCCGCACTTAATGATGTGTTCCGTACATCAAGATAGGTAACTGTCGTACCGTATATATTTGTCTGGGTATTGCCGCTTGCATAGATTACCTGCGCGTTCGTCGAGGCTACCGGGGCAACAGCTTTAATGTAGGTTCCCTTTTCCGCTAACAAAGTGGCATCGCTCATTTTGAGTGTCGCTGCGCTGCCCATTCCTCCCCGGACTCCGCCGGAATTGGACTGACCTGCCGTTATCGTCAACAGATTGGATCCTAATCCTTCAATTTTGGATGTAACAGATGCCGAAGCACCGCTGCCGATTGCAATCATGGCAATCACGGCACCAACCCCAATAATGATACCCAGCATGGTCAGTATGGATCGAACTTTATTGACCCGGATCGCCCTGATGGCGATACGGATGCTTTCTAAGATGTTCATCAGCCGATCTCCTCCTGCGTATCGATTCGGGATGGGGATGCTTTCCGCGGATTGGCTACAGCCTCATCCTTTTCAATCCTTCCATCCTTGAACCGGACGATCCTGCGGGTATACGCCGCAATATCCGGCTCATGTGTCACAATCACGATCGTATTTCCTTTTACATGCAGTTCCTGAAAAATCGCCATAACTTCCTCGCTGGAACGGCTGTCCAAATTACCCGTCGGCTCATCAGCAAGGATGACGGATGGATTCGTTACCAACGCCCGGGCGATCGCCACCCGCTGCTGCTGTCCGCCGGAGAGTTCCTGGGGCTTATGATGGATCCGGTCCCCAAGACCGACTGACTTCAACGCTTCGATCGAACGGTCTTTCCGTTCTTCTTTGCCGACTCCCGCATAAATCAGGGGCAATTCGACGTTTTCCAAAGCGCTCGTTCGCGCCAGCAGGTTGAAGCCCTGAAAGACAAACCCCAGTTTTCGATTCCGGATCGTCGCCAGCTCTCTTTTTGAGGCATGGGAAACGTCGATCCCGTCGAGGTAATATTCCCCTTCTGTCGGCGTATCCAAACATCCCAGCATATTCATCGTCGTCGATTTGCCGGAGCCGGACGGACCCATGATGGCCACAAATTCCCCTTGGGAAATCGTCAGCTCGATACCGCGTAGAGCTGCCACTTGAACATCACCCGTCTGATAGATTTTTTTTATTCCTTTAAGCGTAATCAATGCCCGTAAACCTTCCTCTCCGCATGCTTCTTATTGTCCTGGGCCTCCGGACGGCGGTCCGCCATTACCTCCTCCGGTAAGGCTGCCTAACCCGCCCATACCTTGCGAACGGTAACTCTTGCTTGAACTTGAACTGCTTGAGGAAGTACTGCTTGTTGACGTCGCAGTGACAGTACGGATGATCACGGTCTGGCCTTCGGTTAAGCCGCTCTTGACTTCGACGTTTGTCCCGTCGTCCAAGCCGATCGTGATTTGCACAAATTTATAGTTGCCACTCGTTCCAGCGGATTTATTTCCAGTACTGCTACCGGTAGTATTTGAAGGCATACTCGGCCGGTTGCTGCTTGTGTTATTCCCATTTCCGGGTCCTGACGGCATCTGACTGCTTCCCTGCGCCGCATTTTGGCTTCCTGAAGAAGCATTATTCTGTAAACCGGAAGTCGTATTCTTGGATGTTCCTTGCGAAGACGCCTGGTCAGTCGGAACCAACACACCGGTTACCCCATTCCGGGTAATAACGGCCTCACTGGGAATAGTCAGAACATCCTTAGCTTCATCGGTCACGATCGAAACATTCACACTCATCTGATCCCGCAGGATATCCGACAGTTTATCCACCTTAATGGTGATGCCATAGGTCACGACGTTTTGATTGTTAGTCCCGGCGAGAGAAACGGTTTCAACCGTGCCGTCAATAACGGTATTGGCATCGGTATCCAGAGTCAGACTTGCCTTTTGTCCGACTTTGAGCTCGGTGATCTCGGTTTGATCGACCGAGGCCGACACCTTAAAATTTTGGGGATTGGAGACGAGTATCATTACGGTGCTTTGGCTGTTGACTGTCTGATACGGATCGACCGAGCAGGAAACGATCGTCCCATCTTCCGGTGCTTTCAAGATGGCATCGTCCAAATTCTGTTGAGTCGTCATCAGATCTGTCTGACTTTTTGTCAGTGCCGCTTTAGTCGAAAGATAATCGCTGCCGGCACCTTTCTCATAGTCACTTACGGCTTCTTTAGCTGCCTCATATTGATCCTTGGCAACTTCCAGGTCTTTGGCCGCTCCGCCGTTTTTCTTATTTAGAGCATCCGCAAGCGCCAGCTGGGCCTGACTAAGTGCTGCCTGAAGCTGGTATGTATCGGTTTCCCCGAAGCCCTGCGCTTCTGCCAGCTTTTGACTGGCTTCTTTTACATTTAGCTCTGCTAAATAGTATTGGTTTTCTAGATAGTTTGGATCTGCTTTTTGTTGTGCCATCAATAAGTTGCTTTCTGCTGAAACGAGACTCGATTTGAGTTTTCTCCCCAAATCACCGAGCGTTTGACTATAGTTGGCCTGAGCCGAAGCATAATTTTCCTGAGCCTCTTTCAGTTGTTGCTCTAATGTAGTCGTATCCAGACTGGCTAATGGGTCACCCTTTTTCACCACATCTCCGGTCTTTACATAAATTTCCTGTATGGTGCCGCTGACTTCGAATGAAAGCGGCATCGATTGGAAAAATTCAGCCGTTCCGGTCGCGGTGACCATCTGTTGTACGGTTCCCTTTGTTACTGTCGCTGTCTTAATCGTTATATTGGCAGCTGCGGTCGTGTTGGATTTGAATATAAAAACCTTTGCGGCGATCATGGCGACAATGACGACCCCGATGATAATCCATGTTCTCTTCCTGATCTTTTTCAGCCGGTCGATGCTGAACCGCTTTCCCTCTTTATCCGGTTTGGGATCCAGTTTCTGACGGTCTGCGTTTGCTTTGAGTGGCTTAAAATTCAATTGCATTTTTCCGGTCTCCTTTTTTGCCAATTCAACACAGTGCCTTGTCTAATCATGACACTGCCATTATAACAATCCGGGGAACCGGAGATTTTAAGAAGATGTCAAGAATTGATGTTATTTTTGACGCGAAGCCATACCGTAAAGCAGCATCCTTCACTTAAACGGCTGCTGACTGTCAGATCTCCACCATGAGCACGGATAAATTCCCGGGCGATAGCGAGACCAAGTCCCGTTCCGCCGGAATTCCGGTCGCGTGCCGTATCCACCCGGTAAAAGCGGTCAAAGACCCTGGAAAGGTCAGTTTCCGGGATACCTTCACCACTGTCGGTGATCCCAATAGACAACCTCTTCTCTTCAGTATCGTTTTTATCCCGGAACTCTAATTTAAAATTAATCCGCAGAAAACCGCCTTCCCTGCTATGGCGTATTGCGTTGTCGATTAAGTTTACAAAAACCTGCGTCAGGCGATCCGGATCTCCGTACACCGGCAATGACTCCCCGGTGATTTCGATCCTAAGATTTTTTTCTTCAAGCGCTATCGCAAAATGATCCAGAATCCGTAAAATCATGTTTCGGATATCGATTTCCTGAATATAGAGTGGCAGTTTACCTGCTTCGGCCAACGTCAGCTGCTGGAGGTCACGCACGAGTCTGGTCATACGAATGACCTCATCCTGAATCGGCAAGATGGTTTCCGGTGATGCAGCCGCAACGCCTTCCTGGATGGACTCCAGTTTCCCGGAAATTACGGTCAGGGGCGTCCGGAGTTCATGGGCGATATCCGCAACCATATTGCTTCTTATTTCTTCATATTGGGCAAGCTTGACTGTCATCTCATTAAAGGCTTCCGTCAACGCTTTGATGTCTCCCCCACCCTTTTCTTCGGGGTTAATTCGTATGGACAGCTGTCCCTGGCCCACACTGGTTACTGCCTGGGTCAACTGCTTTAAGGGTTCTGTCATCCGACGGGTCAAAATTATTCCTAACAGGAGCGCGACAAGCAACGTAACGAACATACTGATCAGCATGGCCCTCATGATCGAGCTGACCAGAGTACGTGAGAAAAAATCACTGCGGGTCAAAAAATTATCTTCCAAAAAGAAATACCCTATTGTTTGACTATTGACTTGTAACGGTACTAGTTTGCTCCTTATTTCTGCACCGTTGGGTATGTCCGCAATCGATTTGCCGATTTCCGGTTCCGCACCCGCTGTAGCTTTGTATGCCGTATCAAAAATCCAGATCCGCAAGTTTCCCCGCGGCGGGCTGCCTTTGCTGTCCGGATCGTGCAACATGGTTTGTATTTGGGATTGGACGCCTTCCCAGGAGCCATTTTTCTCATAATAGGAAATCAAGGCGATCTCCCACTGGGTAGCTAAACCCTGTTGGATATAACTCACGGAACGGTCCAACAACTTGTTGAAAGAAAATAAGGAGATCCCTCCGGCGATAACCGCCATGAATACAACCATACCCACGAGAGCCAGAATAAATTTGCGCCGCAGTGTCACTTTTCATCCCCCATCCGGTAGCCGATCCCAAATACAGTTTGAATATAACTGGGCTCACTTATGGTATCTTCGATCTTTTTCCGCAAATTGAAAATATGTGTGTCCACAGAACGTTCATAATAAAGATATTCCTCTCCCATCGCCTGATTTAGCAGCTGCAGGCGGCTGTAAGGAACCCCTGGATGCGACGCCAGCAAGCAAAGGATCTTGAATTCGGTTGGAGTCAAAATGACCTCGGCATTACGCTTCCAGATTCGATGCGCTTTCATATCGATCTTTAAATCGCGGTGGGTGATGATCAGGGATGCATCCTGACCTGGCGACACACGGCGCAGTACAGTTTTAATACGTGCCACCAGCTCCCTGAGGCCAAATGGTTTTACGATATAATCGTCCGCTCCATATTCCAGACCGAGAACCCGGTCGGTCTCTTCGGCTTTTGCCGTCAGCATAATAATAGGGATTGAACTTTCATGCCTTATTTCCTTGCACAGCTCCAGCCCATTCATTTCCGGAAGCATCCAATCCAGGATGATCAGATCTGGACTTTCTGTCGCGATCAACTTTCTGGCAGCGATCCCGTCAAACCCTATCACTGTCCGATAATCTTCACTTTTAAGATAATTTTCAATCACGCTGACAATCGCGGGTTCATCGTCGACTATCAGGATCTTAGGTCCCACGATCGCAGCACCGTCCTTCAGTACATAACATTTCTTTAACTATACTGCATATTTCTGATAAATGCCTGACATCACCTGTCAAGATTTTATAAAGATTTAAAATAAAACCAAAAGGCAGCCGTCATGAGCTGCCCCGTCGATTCAATATGCCGTTATAACCAAATTCATAAATCATTGTTTATAGCCTTTTTTCATCCAGTTATAGGTTGTATACGACTGCAAAAGATCCCGCTCGGCCGCTTTGACTTCATCCTGTTGGGCAAGATAAGTATAACGCTCGGAGTCCAGTGCCATTTTTGAAATCATTCCGAGCTTATATTTTAAGGTCATCACATTATAATTTTCTTCTTCGTTAGTCAGCTTATCCTGTTGTAAGGAAAGGGCATCCCGTTTCGCCCGAATATCTTGATATGCATTTTGGAAAGCCAGCGTAAGGCTGCGTTTCGCATCCTCATACTGGGTTGAATCATCCGAAACTAACCGGACATCAAAGCTCTGGGTGAGAGCTGTCGTCAAATCACCGTCATAGTTAATGCTGTCCAGAACGGAAGCTTCGACCGGTGTGACTTGGGCAAGGGTAAGATCTGTATTGATGTCCTGTCCCATCAGGATATTCAATTGCTGTTTGCTGACAGACGGTTCTATCGATTTCATCATTTGTCCCATCCACTGTTACTTCATCCGTAGCATTCTGGTCATCCGCTGCAGCATTCTGATCGTCTGCAACCGTTCTGTCGTCATTTCTCCCTGCTCATTCCCTGCTTCCAGGCCATCTTCGCGACCACCTACGACTCGTCCCTTATTGGCCTTCTTGTATTCCTTTGTGTTTTGGGTTTGCTCTTTGAAAACTTCCTTCGTTTCTTTGTTCGTCACTACATGTTTTCGGGTAAGCGTAAACTATGGCAGCGGATTGTCAGTAAATTGGTAGAATAAGAAAATATCCTAAAAATCTGAGCGTTACCAAAAGAGTCTAAGGGAGACACTCAGATATAAAGGGAATGTCTAAATGGAGCAGAGCCTGTAAGTCTTAAGCGCGAACCAACGTATGGTTGAATGACTACATAGGCTTTAATCGCAAACTTCATTAGCCTTTAAGTATTAAATATAATAACAATAACAAGCTCAACTATTGCTTGTAACCCTTTTTAAGCCAATTATAAGTAGTATATGATTGCAGTAGATCTCGTTCAGCTGACTTAACCTCGTCCTGTTGTACTAAATAGGTAAAACGTTCAGTTTCTAAACTCAGCCTGGATATCATCCCCAATTGGTATTTTAATAAAAACAGCTCATATTTCTGCTTCTCATTTTTCAATTTATCCTGCATTAACGAAAGATTATCTCGTTTATCCTGAATATCCTGGTATGCATTTTCAAATGCAAGTGTGAAGTTCCGTTTTGCTTCATTTTGTTGATCTGAATCATCTGAAGCTAGTCGAACATCAATACTTTGTACAAGAGCATTTTCAAGGTCTCTATCATAATTGATACTATCTAGTGTTGATTCTTTGACGATTATAGGCTCTTCTAAAGTAAGCGTCGTATTAATATCCTGCCCCAGCATTATATTGAGCTGGCGTTTTGTCATTGTTAACTGATTATTATATGTTTTAGTAACATTTTTTAGCTCTTTTATTTGTGTCTCCAGTTCTGCGATTTGTGATTTAGAGATCATTCCTAGTGATTGCTGTAATTTCATTACGTCTAAATTAGATTGTAGCATAGCCAGGTTATTCGAGTATTTTTCCTCATTTTTTAATATGGTAAAGTAACTCAGATAAGCATTTTCAGCCATCACAATTATCCTATCAATGTTTTGTTCAAGCTGTAAAGTTGATTTCCAAAATTGACTTCTCTGTATATTTATTGAGTTCACGCTGGCATTTAATGATGTAAGCTGGCTTATTGAATTCTGTACCAATATATAGTTCTGGTAATCAACAAGACGACTAATATCAGCTGCCTCATTACCCGCCCCTGTAGCTAAAGGTGCAGCAATAGCAGAGGAACCGATCACTGTCCAAGTTCCTGCATTATCATACAAATATGCATTTTCTGCAGGATAATAGACAATATAACGATTTGCTTCTACAACAGTGTAAATGTTACCAACCTTATTTATTGTAGCCCCCAGTGAACCGTTTAACACTGAAAGCTGTGTTAACATTTGAGACTGTAAGTTTTTCAACTGTGTATCATCAATTTGATCCCTGGCGTCTTTAAGATTCTTTTTCAAAACACTTATTGTTGGACTATGGGTATTCATGGTCTCTTCTAATTTATTAAACTCCAATACCTGAATAAAGTGACCAGTATCTGCAAACGCCATTTGTGGTGATACTAGTATAATCCCAATAATAATTGTAATTATAAACCTTTTCATCAAATTTCCTCCGGTATTTGATTAAATATAATGTAGTTATGTTATGTAATACATCTTCATAAATTCTAATCATACGATACTCCTGTTGCTGATTTAAATTCAGGCATAATTTATTATATGTCTAACTTTTGTCAGGATCAACTATTAAGATTAATTTTTACCTGATTATTGCAAAAAAAGAGAGGGCCGTTCCCTAAACGAGGAACGGCTCTCTAAGATATTTACTAATAACCCTAATGGGTAGACTCAATGAAACTTAGTCAGCTACATTGATCGCTTCTACAGTAGTGACATCGGAAATCAATGCTTTATTTCCGGCTTCATCAATTGCAACAACGTAGATATCAAGGTCAACGCCAGCTAATGTAGCTACTAAAGTAGTTCCATCAGACAGGAAGTTTCCAGCAGCTGCAGTCAAATCTTGAGCCGCAACAGCTCCATTAGCCGCAGGCAGAATTGTAGCAAGTTTGCTGAGGTATAATTCTACATTGGCAACAGTAGTGTAATCAGCAACACTAGCAGGTGCAATATATACTTCATACTTCACAATTCTGTCTTTCAGTGTATTAGTTGGGGCAGTAATGGCAACGTTGATTTCTGCGAAGGTTTCATCATCTGATACTACGCCATCAGTAACTAGTACTGATCCACCTACAACATCAACGAATTTGTCAGTTACAGCAATATTATGGGTAGCAGCGACTGCATCAATTGCTAATGCGCCAGCAGATCTATCAACTACTGCACCAGCATCGATAACAAGTTCTACAGCACCTGCGGTCCAGTTCAGACCACCAAATACTTGTCCGGCAGCAAATGTCAATGTCGCAGTGTTTCCAAGATAAGCTACAGTATCCACGCCTGCATTAAATGTTTTGGATGTTGCATCGTTGTCATCAGTAAGTCTGATTTCATTCGTAGCAGCACCAAGGGTTACAATATTGACAGGCTCGCTGAAAGTAATTTCCAGTTTGTTATTAGCAGTTGCTTTTGCAGATACTACAGTTGGTTTCTTCGTATCAACAAGGTCAAGACCTGCATTCCAAGCTGACAAAGTTGTCGGTAATGTTGCATTACCGGCAATATCTTTGATACCTGTAATGAGTAAGTCAGCAACAGCTGCATCAGCAGTTACGCCAGCTGCTGGCAAGGTGATCGAGAATCTGTTGGTATCGCCCGCTGTACCAGAAGTATTGGTAATAACGGTACCTGCAGGCAGGGCGGAACCATTCAACACATAGTTGGCTGTATTGATGGCATCAGCAAGCTGAACATTTTCAGACCACGAGACATCAATGACATTCTTACCACTTACAACAGCTATGGCACTAACACCTTTAGAAGGTACAGGTTTAACAGCATCGGAAGCAGTAGCGGCAGTTACTTCAAAGGAAACAGAATCCATCTTGTTTAAGGCAGCATCCGTTACAGTCAATCCTGGTAACGTAATGGTGTAGGATTTGCCCGCCACTAATGCAGCTTCAAGAGACAATTTTACATATTTCGAAAGGGTTATTCCACCAGGTACCGCAGTCCAGTCGGACTTAGTAATGATTTCGGTTACAGGGGTGGATTTTGCACCAGATACATCAGTTGCAGTAGACTTATCGATAACAGTGATAGTCCCAGCAAAGTTGGGATCCGTTACTTCTTCGCTGAATGTAAGGTAAATTGTTGTATTATCGGAAGCATCGAGCACAGAAGACACAAGTGTCGGTTTAACAACATCTTTGGTCAAGGTAATAGAGGAAGAATATGCTTCCATCTTGTTTCCATTGACGTCTTCAATGTTTTTCAATGTTAAAACGGCAGTTGTCGTGCTGGCAGAACCATAGATAGTTCCACCCACAGTCAAGACCACGGTTTTGTTAGTTAAATCCATAGCATCTAAAGCCGGTGCCGTCGTAATATAAGCAGTAGCATCCCCTTGTTTGCTAAGAGAGATGTCCGAAACGGAGTTTACACCAAGCGTCAGCGCAGTGAAGTTCGTGTTGGAAATTTCTTTGTCAAATACAACCTTCAGTGTTCCTCCAGCTTGAGTTACGGATGCAACCTTAGGAGCAGCTGTATCGGATGTTACGGTGAAGGTTTGGGTCAATTGGGCTGCTGCATTGATTCCATCTGACAGACCAGATACTGTAAGCGTATTGGAGGAACCAGCTGCTAAGGTGGAAGCTGCTACTAAGTTGACTTTATTTTTGAAGACAGCATCAATTGTAGCAACAGCATTCACGCCATTGATCTTATAAGCGCCTGGTGTACCGAGGAAAACAGGCTCACTCAATGTCACCACAACATTCTTCGTTCCTGCAGTTCCTGCAGATGAGGTTACACTATCGATCGAAGGTGCAGTTACGTCGTTACCGGTTACTGTTTTGTAAGCGGGCGCAATGGCTTTATAATCAGTGTCCGTAATGCCCGTGATTTTGAGTTCAAACGATGTGTTGTTAGCAAGGAACGTAGTTCTTGCTTCTAAAGTTACAGTCTTACCATCAGTGGACAGTTTAGCAATTGAACCAACACCGCCAAACACAGCACTTGCAGCAAATGCAGTACCGTTTACGGTATAGTTCGCAACTGATTCAGCTGAAAGCTTAGTAACCGCTTTGTTAAATACAACTTGAACTTGAGAAGCATTAATAGCAGTTGCAGATACAACAGCTAAAGTAGTATTTGCATAGGAAACTTTTGCAACGACAGTATCAGGCACTGAACTTGTTCCACCTACAGCAATTACTTTGCTGGTTGAAAGCAGTTTGCCATTAACAACAGCCGCTGCAGCAACATCGTTGCTGCTGGAAAGTGCCACGAAAGAGCTATATTTAGCAGCCAGAGGTGCAACACTCAGAGCGTCTACGCAATTTACTCCATTAGCAACATAAACTCTTGCATAGTCAAAGTTAAGTGTGGAAGCAACAGCTGAGTTGGTAGCAAAACGGTCAGCACCGGAAATACGGGCTACACCAGTAATGTCATCAACTTTGGCAGTACCACCAATAATGTACTTGGTAGCGCCAACAAGACTTGCACTGGCAACGCTTCCATCCTGGTTAGCCAGAACGATAGCGAATTTGTTTTTAGCAGCATAGGATGCAACTGACAGAGCGTCAGCAATTGCATCATAGCCAACAACAAAAGTACCTGCAGGGCTGGTCAATTTAGCATTGACAGCAGCTGCAGTAGCCTGACGGCCATCACCTTTCAGGGTTTCAACGGTTACGCCTGTCATAGCATCTACTTCAGCGGCTACGTCAGCAGAAATAGCACCGACAACATAAACCTTGGTTGCTCCGAGAGCTGCAATTTTAGCTTTTACAGCAGCATCTAAGGAACCTTTGAAGGTTAAAAGGATCGGGGCATTCTCCTGGCCTGCTAAAGGTGCAGCAGCCAGAGCGTCAACGAGGTTAGCTTGATCGGCAGGAGCAAGTACAACTGATGTACCCCAAGTTCCTGCACTTGCGATATCGAGGGCGGTTCCAATACGGTCTGCACCGGAAAGTCTGGTGCTGTCAGCTGTAGCAGCAAACAACGCAGCAGGCATCAGGGTCAGAACCATAGCAATGATAGCTAAAACGGCTATCTTCTTCGTTCTACTCATTTAGTCAAATCTCCTCTCTTTCTTTAAAAAGGGTTTTTTTGTCTTCGGGCAAATTGATTCAATTTAGTATTTTTATTTCTGTTTTGAATCAGTTTCCCTTTACTCGAATGCGGAATCTCTTTCTTCACCCCCCTTAACAGTGTCGCAAAGATTATCCTTAGACATTGCGCAATATCTAAAGGCACCACCCAACCCGGGGGCGTCCCCCCTCTGAGCCTCGTTCCTCAGGGGCGGTTATCCCTTTAGACGTTCTATGGGTAAAGAGAAGCTTATGTAATGAGCTTCTCATACCTCCATATATTATTCTTTAAAGAACTCAATATTCCTGCATGAGAACACAACTTTTTTCACAGGAAACATTGGTATTCCTTAAGAAATTGACATAATCACCCAAATTAATCGCGCTATGTTATTCTACAATATTCGCGCAAAAATTTCCACTGTTTTTTTAGTTACATTCTGTTCACAGTCCCTCTATAAGACGGCTTTTGGGGCATTTACCTGACGCAGGGGACAAATTGCTTCTTATTTTACAGTAATCCGAGCTGCCGTATCTCCGTCAAGACACTACTCGGCAATGCTTTTGCCCCGCCGATCGCTATCACTGTTTTGCCTTTGTACGATGACAGCAAAACTTTTTGACCGGCAAACAGACCGCTTTGGGAAACGAGCAAAATATTGGATGAGCCTGTCGCTGCCAATATTCCTCCGGTCAGTGCATCGGGAAAATTCATTCCTGTAGCTATATATAGTACCTGTCCTGCAGTTTTATGTTCTTGGAGAACGCCTGCAGATGTTGCATAACGATCCGCACCGCCGATTCTAACCGGGGAAGGCAGTTCTGACAGTACATTTCCGGAGACTGCTCCGCTCCCGCCGATCACTTCCGTAGCGGTAATAGAACTTTTCTTCAGAGCAAGCAGGGTCTCGCTGTTTAAGATCCCGGAAGACGTCAACAAAATTGGTTTGCCCTCTACTGCTGCGAAAGAAGCCGCTGCTATCGCATCCGGAAAGTTGATCCCGCTGACCACGACTGCCTGCCCTTTTGTGCCAAGCATGTCGGCAACAGCCGCGGCAGTGTCATATCGGTTGTTTCCGGCCAGCCGCTTTACAGCGGCAATATTGGCGAGCTTTGCTTCGACGGCAGCTGAAACAGCCCCTGTGCCGCCGAGAATAATAATTTCATTTGGGTTCAAATCCTGAACTGCCTGATAAACTTCCTGTGGCAGCTCGTTAGAGTATGTCAGCAGGATCGGCGCATGGTACTTATAAGCGAGCGGTGCTCCGGCCAGCGCATCGGGAAAATCATCAGCCCGGGCAATCACGACGGTATCCGCGCCGGTAGGGAACGCCTCCCTCGCAATGGCCAGCGCAGTCGTGATCCTGTCCGATCCGGCGATCCGGTCGTTAGCCGGAGCTGGACTCCAGCCGACCTGGTAAGTCCCGGGCTCATAGATGGAGACTTCTACCTCTGCGGCGTTTGTTGAGAACCCGCCGCCAATTCTGATCCATCTCGATCCGCTCCATCGATATAAATAGGCAAGATAGCCTGATTCTGATCCGTATGCATATGAGGCAGGCCGCTCTGCTTTGACCGTCAGATTAAGGACTTTTTCAGGCAGTACTTCTCCCCAACTGATTGCAAACGCTTCACTGCCGGAAATGATCCCTTCAGGAAAACTGCCCGGAGATTTTGCTTCAGATATGGAAATATTAATCTTTTTTTCCGTTCCTGTACTGTCGACCTGCAACGCAAAGGCTCCGGTCGGGATGGTCAGTTCGACCGCGGGCTCCTCACCGGTGTTTCCAGCAGCTACGATGCCGCCTTCCCAGCCCAGAACGGCCGGGGCGGCATATCTCTGCAGAGTTCCAAATGTCTTTAGGGCACGATAGATATCCAGTCTGCCATAACCATAGTCATTATCCCGGCCTTCCTGCCCGAGATCATAGACGGATTCTATCAGGGCCTGCTTGATTTGATCGGCCGTCAATCCTGGATATTTGCTCCAGAGCAGGGCTGCGGCGCCCGTAACAAACGGTGCCGCGATCGAGGTTCCCGTCATATAGGCACAGCCCGTCTCTGTATTTGACCAGTAATCGGTAAGGATCCTTTTGCCCGGAGCGGAGAGCAGCACCTCCGGTCCCGTCAGGGAAAAATCCGTAATCACATCAGAGGAATCCAAAGCCGAGACAGCCAAAACGTTCGGATTCGCCGCAGGATAAGACACCTCGCTGGTTCCCGCAACAGTCTGGTGACTGTAGACCTTGGAAGTGCTTCCGGAAACATTACCCGAAGCTCCAATCAGCAGGCACCCTTTATCAGCTGCATACTGCAGCGCGTCGTCAAGGATTTTGGTTTCTTCATCGGAACCGAGGCTCATATTGATGATCTTGGCACCGTTATCGACGGCCCAGATAATACCGTCCGCGATGACGGCATCCTCTCCTTCGCCGTTTCTGTCCATGGCCTTAATTGGCATGATTTTGGCATTATAGGCGACTCCGATAATGCCTTTATTATTATTCCGGGCGGCGATCAGTCCGGCCACAGAAGTGCCGTGTCCGTTGTCGTCCTGTACAGCTAAGGTCGCGGTACTTCGCGTAATCGCGTTATACCCTTTCACAAGATTGCTGCCGTTTGCATCCGCCAGATCCGGATGATCGAGGTCTACACCGGTGTCAATCACGGCAATCACGACCCCTTGGCCGGTTACACCTTCTTGCCAGACCTGGTCGGCCCTTACTCTTTGCAGCCCCCACTGGTAACTATATTCGGGATCACTGACGGCTGTAGTGAAAACTTCCGTATCTACAGCGCCTTCCGTCTGATATTTTTTACTCCAGGAAGCACTTAGAACTCCCGGGACTTGAAGTGTTTTTTGCAGGATATCCGCTTTTTCATTTGTATCTTTGGTTCCTTCGAACTGCAGTGTGCAATAATCAAGCGGCCCGGTCCTCACCAGCTCGCCTCCGACAGCTTCAGCCAGTGTATCGAGATCGGTGTTCTGAGTTGTCTCAACCACCAAACGTACGGCTGCCGGATCATATTCTTCCGTTATAAACAGCTGCTCGCTGTTTCCGCTTGGCGTTTGCTCAGATTGGGCCGACAGTGTTGAAGAATCAGATATCTCTATAGCAGCTGTGGCCTCCCCCAGGCCGTCTGGCATGCCCTGAAATATCAGAATAAAACAAAGCAAAAGTGCTGAAAAACTTTTTACGTTTAGAAGGAAATTTATTTTCAATCGGATCGTTTTTTGTTTTAGCGGATTCCTGGTGCTTATAGGCAGCATTTTTTTGTCCTCACATTTTTGTGTTTTGTATTTGTTTTTAGATTTGTGTTTTTGTATGTTTTTCACAAATTCGGCAAGATCTTATATTTTCCTGCATTTTGAACAGGACTTTCGAGTCTGATGGCGAAATAAAGAGATATCCAGTTTTTTGCCAGACAGAATATATGGAGGAGAATCTTTATGTTCAAGTTAAAAATGAATAGTCATCAAAAAAAGCAAGCGACAAGCCTGGTTAGAAAAGGAATAGCGACTCTGACCCTGGCTTCTTTCTTTACGTGCAGCCTGTTTATGGGAACGGAGGATGCCCTTGCGCCGGCCTATGCTGCAGACAGCAGTACCACTTCCTTTACCCGTTTTGCCGGAGAGACCAGATATGAGACCGCAGTCGAAATATCTTCAAATAACTGGACCAATGCCAGCAGCGTCGTCCTGACCCGCGGAGATGCCTTCCCGGATGCACTGGCCGGAGCCGTTCTTGCCAACAGTGCCGTAGTAGGCGGCGGACCGCTGCTGCTGACCGAATCCAACCGGCTGCGCCCGGAAGTCCTTCAGGAAATCCAACGGCTGAATGCTTCCTCGGTCTTTATCCTTGGCGGGACAGGAGCGATATCGTCGGGCGTAGAAAATGCACTGAAGGCTAACGGCTTGACGACCTATCGGATCCAAGGAAACGACCGCTATGAAACGGCAGCTAATATTTCAACGACATCCGTGGAAAACAGTACCCGGGCTTTTCTAGCTTCAGGCAAAGTCTTTGCCGATGCGCTGAGCATTTCTTCCTACGCAGCAGCCAATGGAATCCCGCTGCTGCTGACCGATACGCAGAAAGTCCCAACAGCCACCCTGAATGCGCTCCAGAAACTCGGCGTTACTGAAATTACCCTGATAGGCGGTGAGAGCGCCATTAGTGCTTCGGTGGCAGAACAGCTCCAGACAGCCGGGTATACGGTCAGCAGACTGAGTGACCAGGACCGCTACAAGACCAATGTAGCCATCTTGAAGAACCTTACGTTTAATATGGATAAGATGATCGTGGCGACAGGTGGTTCCTTCCCGGATGCACTGGCAGGCTCTGTACTTGCTGCCAGAAATAATAACCCGATCCTGCTGGTTCCAAAAGACGAAAATGCCTTGCAGAATACGCCGACGACGACCTACCTCGGGACAAACAGAGCCAGTGTGAATAATTTCTTTTTCTTGGGCGGTTTTGATGTGATCAGCATAGCAGTACAAAATATTGTCCGGATCGGCAGCACCAGTTCCAAAATATCGCTGCAGTTCTGGGATGGCTATGCCAATAAAACAACCTATGAAAACCAGCTGTCCTATGTTCCGGGTGATCTGGCGGACTATATCGATATTCTGGTTCCGAACCTTGCAGGAGCCGTTCAGGCTGACGGCAGCTTTGCCTATCGTTTCAGCAGCGCCGAAACCCCCAAATATCTGGTATCTTTGGGCCAGAGCAAAGGTGCCCAGGTCGTGCCAATGGTCATGAGCAGCGGCAGTACGGCTGATTCCGTGCTGCAGAACGCGACCAAACGCAGCACCTTTATCAACAGTGCTGTCAAACTTATCGCGGAGACCAATGCCGATGGCATTCTGGTCGACATGGAAGCACTCTCCGAAAGCTCTGAAGAAGGCCTGACTGCCCTGATGCAGGACCTTTATACGCGACTTCATCCGCAGGGAAAACTGGTCATGGTATCTGTGATGTCCAAAACCTCTGCAACCGCTCAACCCTGGTACGACGAGTACGATTACAGTGACCTTGCGCAGTATGTCGATTATGTCCAAATCATGTCCTATGACAAACATTATTCGACCTCTGCTCCCGGCCCGATCGCGCCACTGGATTGGGTCAGAGAGGTTATCGCTTATGCCGTGACTGAAATTCCTTCGGAGAAGATCCTGATGGGCGTTCCTTACTACGGAAGGGCCTGGAGAACGGAGGGAAGCGGCTGGGTGTCCAAGGTCTTTGGCTGGGCAGTCGCGACGCAGACCGCTGACCAGTTCTGTGCTACAATCACCCGAGAGACCACGTTGACAGACCCGATCGGCGTACCAACCTTTAAGTATGTCGATGAAAGCGGCTACAGCAGAACAGCCTATTTTGACGACAGGCTCAGCTGGGGAGAAAAATTGGATATCATGGACGAATACAATCTCGGGGGTGTCGGCGGCTGGTCCATGGGCTGGATCAACGAAGTCAGTACTCCGGAGCTGTACCCGCTGCTAAAAGAGCGGATCAATTAATTTTTAACAGACTCCATGACGTTGATCTTAATTATCTGGCATGCTGAATTTACTTAACCAACCTTTGATTCGTCTGCATGCCACAGTTCCAGCGTCAAGCGGAGCAAGGAAGCGAAGCGCGGCCTTTTGTGTCAAGGATGACACAACGGCCGAAAGCGGAATTGTGGCATGCAGACAGGCCCGATATACATAAGTCTGACTGTAATTTACCTATTTAGTACTAGAGGGTGTTCACGCACCCTCTTTTTTCTTACTGAATATTCATATCAGAAGATAAGAAACTAAGAAGTGGGGTTTCAAGATGACAACTAACCTTCAGTTCTGGGATGGATACGGCAGTAAGTCAGCTTACGAGAAACAATTGGCCTGCGTTTCCGGCAATCTTCTGAAATCAATTGATATCCTGGTCCCGAATTTTGCAGGGCCGCTGCAGGCGGATGGCAGCTTTGGCTATGTCTTCACCGATCCTGAAATACCGAAGTACCTGGTCGCTCTCGGCCAGCGCAGCGGTGCCAAAGTGGTTCCGATGGTGTTGGGCAGCGGCAAGACTGCCGGGGATATGCTGCGTGACCCGCTGAAACGCAGTATTTTCAAGGAAAGCTGCCTGAAGCTCATCCGGGATACCGGAGCGGACGGGATTCTGGTCGATCTTGAAGCGCTCTCGTCAGATACCGGACCGGGACTTACCGCTTTAATGAAAACCCTCTATGCGCAGTTATCCGCCGAAGGAAAGCTCACGCTCGTCTCTGTGATGTCCCGGACTTCCGAAATAGCAGAGCCCTGGTGCGTTCAGTATAACTACGCTGAGCTATCCGGATATGCCGACTACGTACAGATTATGTCCTATGACCTGCATTACGCCACTTCCGCACCGGGCCCGATCGCGCCGTCGGACTGGGTGCGCCGGGTCATGGCGTATGCCGTTACACGGATTCCTCCCTCGAAGGTGCTGATGGGCATACCGTTCTACGGCAGAGCCTGGCGGCAGGACGGGACACGCTGGGTATCCAAGGCGTTGGGCCTTACGGCAGCAACCCAGACTGCTGAAAGATACCGCGCAATAACGAATAGAGAGACCTCGCCCTCCAATCCGATTGGGACACCGACGTATTGCTATACGGATGAACACGGTCATCGCTGGACTGTGTACTACGATGACAGCCGGAGCTGGTCCGGCAAACTCAGCCTGCTAAACGAATTTAACCTCGGAGGGATAGGCTGCTGGTCCTTGGCCTGGCTCGACCAGGCGAGCGCCGGGCAATTTGCGGCACTACTGGAATAGGAAAGGAACGAAATCAGCAATACCCCCAAAAAAGAAGAGACACCTGAAGTGCCTCACAGGAAAAGTTTCTTTTATCATACATGAAGAGTACGTAAGTCATTATAGAAACGTACTGAACCATTCCAATATTAGTACGCGCCCTTGCCGTTTAAAACAATGAAAACCGTCTTCCAAAGTATCTTCAGATCAAGGCCGAAACGCCAGTTTTGGACGTATTCCACGTCATATTTCAGAGTTTCCGTGAGTGTCAGCTCACTGCGGCCATTGACCTGGGCTAGACCGGTCACTCCCGGCGGCATGTCCAGACGATGACGCTGTTCGTGCGTATACTGATCCACGATTTCCGGAACTTCCGGCCTCGGACCAACAATGCTCATCGTACCGTTGATAATATTCAAAAGCTGGGGCAGTTCATCTAGGCTGCTTTTCCTTAAGAATCTGCCGCTCTTCGTAATCCGCGGGTCATCCTTATCCTGAAAGATGAAATTGTCGGGATCAAACTTGCCTTCTTTTTTCAGCTGCTCAATTTTTTCTTTCATCACTGCATCTGCATTCGGAACCATGGTTCGGAATTTATAGATCGTGAAGAGCGCTCCATTCCGCCCCACTCTTTCCTGCCTGAAGACCGCGGGGCCTTTGGAATCGGCTTTGATCCAAAGGACAATCATCAGCCACAATGGGGATAACACAATGAGCAGCGGGATGGAAATCAACAGGTCTAAAACCCTTTTCGCAAACAAATTACCACTCCTTGGGATTTTACTGCTTCACCTCTTACAAATATTTTTACTATCTTTCGTAGGTGATTTCGAACAATTTCCTAAATTCTATAAGAAACGGAGGAGAAAGTCTGTTCTTCCTTCTTATAACCTGACCTTTTCGATAACACGCTGTACGGCTTCAATAACATCCTGAACATCGGCATCACTCATTCTGGGATAAAGCGGCAGGGAAATAATTCTCTCGTAGAGCGCTTCCGTCTTTGGAAAATCTCCGGGTTTGTAGCCAAAGGTATCCCGGTAATACGGGTGATACGGAAGCGGAATATAGTGAACGCTGGTGCCGATATTTTCTTCCTTGAGCAATTCAATAAATGCAGCCCGATCCACCGTAAGTTTATCGAGATTCAGCCTGATCATATACAAATGGCGGGCATGACGGGCATACGCAAAATCAATCGGAACTTCTATTTCGGGAAGCTTGCTGAAAGCAGCGTTATAACGCTGCCAGATGACTTCCCTTCTGGCCTGCATGGATTCCAGTTTGGCTAGCTGGGTCATCCCCATCGCAGCCTGAATATCCGTCATATTGTATTTATATCCCGGGTATTCAATCTCATAGTACCAGGAGCCTTTTTCAGAAAATCTGTTCCAGGCATTCCGGCTCATGCCGTGGAGGCTCAGGACTCTCATCTTGTTGGCAAGCTCATCATCGTTGGTCATCACCATGCCACCTTCACCAGTCGCCAGATTCTTCGTCGCATAGAATGAAAAGGCTGCCGCATCACCAATCGTGCCGACCATTCTGTCTTTATACTTCGTATACGTGCCATGGGCCGCATCTTCCAAAACAAATAGGCTGTATTTTTTCGCAATCACCATTATTTCATCCATCTCGCACGGCAGCCCGGCCAAATGAACCGGAATAATTGCCTTGGTCTTGGCAGTAATCTTCTCTTCGATCTTTGCCGGATCGATATTCATGGTTTTGGGATCAATATCTACCAGAACAGGAGTTGCCCCGCAGTGAATGATGACATTCGCTGAGGCTGCAAACGTCATGGCCGTGGTGATCACCTCATCGCCCGCTCCGACTCCGGCAGCCACCAGGGCGATGTGCAGGCCTGCGGTACAGGAATTCAGCGCAATGGCATGTTTGACACCGATATATTCGGCAAAACGCTTTTCAAATTCTCCGGTCTTTGGACCCTTGGAAATCCAATTCGATTTCAGGCTGTCGACAACAGCTTCAATATCATCATCTTCAATCAGCGGTAGCGCATAGGGAAGGAACTGTTCGCGTCGTGGACTCATAAACTTACGCCTCTTTCTTCGTTTCAGTGTCTGCTATCATGCTATTATGTTGTTCTATAGTTTTTATTTGATTTTTGTCTTTTTAATTTATCCATTAATTGTTTTTATACTTCGCTTATTCTTCAATATTTTTAATTCCTTGTTCATTGGCTAATTTTTTATTGACTACTTTATTTTACTACGCTTTGGCCAAAAGACAACTTTAGGCTTTCTTCAAATGAAGCTGCTCAAGCCAGTTTCTGACGATGCTGTCCCAGGAATAGTGCCTAATGACATATTCCCGGCCCTTTTCGGAGAGTACCCTGCAGGTTTCCGAATCTGCCTTTAGGCGCAAGACCGTCTCGGCAAGGATCTTGGGGTTCTCGGGTTCGAGCACCACTCCGCCGCCGCTCTCCTTGACAATCTCGGCGCCTTCACCCTCTCCGACATAGATCAGCGGCTGACCGCTGGCCATTGCCGGGAATACTTTGGAAGGCCTTACCCCTTCCGACAGCTTATAGCGTCTGAGGGTCGAAAGACTGATACTGCTTAACGAATAATAACGTGGAATCTCTTCGAGCGGCTGGAAATCGATGAAGCGGACATTGGGCAGATCCTTTTCCCGGGCAATCTGTTCGAGCCGGGGTCTTTCGGAACCGTCACCGACAAACAGAAAGAATATTTCCGGCTCGGCGCGCAGCAGATCGGCGGCCTCAAGCGCTGTCTCAATCCCATGGGCATACCCCATCGTCCCGGCATACAGGATCACGTATTTTCCCTGCAGACCAAGCTTCTTTTCCAGCACCGGGTCTTTGGGCCTTGGTTTAAAAAGTTCGGTATCCACTCCGTTAGGCAGGAATAAGATATCTTCAGCTTTGACCCCTTTCTTTTTCAACCCGTCCACAATGCCCTGGGTCTGGGCCGAAAGCTTAAATGCCTTGCGGTAAAAACAACGTTCCAGCCACTCGCACATGCCGATAAGCTGCTTATTCGTGACAAGCCCGAGCTGCACCGCGGATTCCGGCCACAGATCGGAGACATTGAAGATATAGGGTGCTCTTTTAAAGAAAGAAGTAATGACAGCTGTAAAACCGATAAAAAGCGGCGGAGATTCCACAACGATCAAGTCTTGGGGACCGCTGCGGCAGATTCCTAAAAAAGCAGAAAACACAAAAGAAAAATAATTCAGCAAACGCAGCCAGAATCTGCCCCGCTTCACCGGATAGATGCAGGTTCTCAGAACAACGATCCCTTCCATATCCTCACGCGCAAACACTTTCCCCCGGTATTCATCCGGGATGATCCCTGCGGGATGGTTCGGAAAGGCAGTTACGACCGTAATCATATTCCCCTGGTTCCGCAGACCTTTGGCCAGCTCCCAGAGCCTTACCTGAGCCGCCCCCTTCTCCGGCGGAAAATACTGCGTCAAAAGCAAAATACGCATATTTATCTTTACTCCTAGATTAAACTTACTTTACTAAACCTATTTTGGCTACTTCTTCTCGTACATTGATCTTTAAATAGTTTGAGAAATATGTTCATTTGGGTCTGGTCTGCGCGCCACATTCCGCTCTCGGCTGTTGCGCCATCCGTGGCTTGTCGCTCCTTGCCCTCCATAGCACCGCGACATTAGTCCATCCATGGACGTTAACAGCCGCGCTCCGCCTCCATGCTCCGCTTAACGCTGGAACTGTGGCACACAGACCTAATTTAGGGTAATCAAGCTTGTATGAATGATTCGAGCAGGGAATTTGAGAACGTTGTGTTAGTAATAAAAAGATGTACTAAGCGCGTCCAGCTAGACTGCTGATGCGGAACGCGGCGATGTCCATGGATAACTTAATGCCGTGATACCATGAACGCAAGCCATGGAAGGTCTAATACATGCAGACTTACATAAACGACCTTATAATCAGTCTGTGGGCCACAGAACAATGATAATGAACTTATGATCAGTCTGCGTGCCACGGTTCCGCGAAAAGCGGAGCAAGGAGTGCGGAGCGCGGCATTTGCGCCATGGATGGCGCAATTCGCCGAAAAGCGGAATTGTGGCACGCAGACAGGCCCTAAAAATGCAATCAATCTGTGGCCCACAGACAAGCCCAAAAAATTGGACTAATCTGAGCCAACGAACTAGCAACAAATTAGTCAAGCTCCAGCCGGTACTTCCGCGTAAGCTTCAACACCACCAGCATCGCGCAGCTGAGCCAGAATATCGGATCCTCGAAGAAGCGTCCCTCAGCTTGAGAGCTGATAAATACGGTTGCAGCCCACAACACATAGCCCGTGCCGGCAAAATATTGGTTTTGCTCCTGAAACATACCCAGGTAATCATGTCCGAGACTGAACAATTTGGCCAGCCTGTACAGGATCGCTGCCCAGATCGCCGTAAGTACGGCCAACCCCACGGCCCCCAGTTCCGAAGCGATCGTCAGAATGGTGGTGTGGGAGCGTGTCGCTCCGCCAGGGATATTCATCAAATCAAAATAACTCTGTTTAAACACTGTCTCGAAAGTGCCAAGGCCGGTGCCAATCAGCGGATGATCCTTGAATATTGCAATTGCGGCCTTCCAGAGGTATAAGCGCTGCTCGCTCGAGTATGCGAAACCCTTTGTTATCGTCAGCATCCTCTCCCAGATTTCCGGACGCAGGAAGATCACAATCGCCCCGCAAAGGGCACCTAAACCGAGAACCCAGAGAACAGCCTTTTTGTTCGGCAAAAAGATCAGCGTGGCAATCAGAATTGCCAGAAGCGTCAGGAATCCACCGCGGGAACCGGTCAGTACTAATTCTGCCAGCAGGACAGCCAGACACGCCATATAAATCATTTTATGGCTTCTTTCCCGGGTATAAATCTGCAGAACAAAATTCGACGCAACCCCCAGAATAATATAACGTGCAAAAATGTTGGGGTCGACAAAGGTAGCATTGACACGCAGCGTCTGCTCAACCAGCAATTTGTCTCCCTGCCAGATCAGGTTCCCCGTGATTCCTTCATAGAAACTGACCAGCGCAAGCAGGAGTGCCATGATATGTACGGCTTTGAAAGGCAGTAGGGCACGTTCTTTATCCATTAAAAGTGCGATGGAGATAAACACGGCAAATAAAATCAGCAGCCGGATGGTCTCAGTAACAGTGTTGCCAAAGTTGGCGGAGTATACAACACTTATCCCACCGAGAATGATAAAAGCCAATAAAACAAGCGTCAGTGGATCTTTTAGAACCACCCTAAGCTTTTTGCGCATCTCCTCCAAAAAAAACACGCGGGAAAATGCCGCCAGGATCAGAACGATACTGGTAAGCCTGGTCAGGGAGACCTCTCCCAAAATTTTTTCCAGAAAGCCAAGGTTCGGATACCAGTTAATCGATATTTCCAGCGCAACTGCCACTGCCAGAGACGGCACAAGCCATAGCGGCTTTTTGACAGCCAGGTAACCAAGAAGTATGATGGTCAACACGAATACCGGCCACTGAAGCATGTTCGATTCCTCCCAGTTCTTATTTTCGAAGACCCTTCTGAATAACAAATTCACCGATCTTCCGGAAATCCTTGTCCAATATCACGAGCGCCAGGCAATAAATGATTCCAGCCGTTACAGCAGATAGCAGCGGATGAAAGCTGTTTGTCAACCAGGCGGTCCCTGCCATCAGCAAGGAAGCAAATACGATTGACGGGAGCTGGCGCCAGATCCGAATCTTATAAACCCCTTTTCGGACCAACAGGTAGTATCCGCAAAAGATAAAGATCTCGACAATGATCAGCGCATACGCAGTACCGCTGATCCCGAACAGCGGATTCAAGACCATAATCAGAATAAACATCAGTACTAGCGCAGAACCCTGCACGATGGTTCTCTGCCACTGGTGGTTGGTGGTCGTCAGGACATCGCCGAGGGAAAAACTCATGCATTCCAGTGCAAAGAACCAGGATACAATCATCAGGATCGGAATCGATTCATCAAATTTTCCGGCATAGAGCCATGTTGTCAGCGGTCCTGCTAAAACAAAAATCAGGATGCTGCCTGGAATCCCAATCCCGGAAAGCAGCTTGAAGACCTTTTCAGTCGTATTCCGATGACCGTCCTTATCCGTTTCCCCGAGCTGATACAGCACAGGATAAAGTGCGCTGGTCATCAGGCTCGGCAGGAAAATCAGCATCAGGACAAGCTTGTACGCCGCAGAATAAATCCCTACCTCGACATTGCTGGCTGTCAGCGACAAAACCAGAATACTGAGCTGGAAAAAGACGTTATAAAATATCCGATGAATCCCAAACGGCAATCCGTTTCTGACCATCAGCATCAGGCTGCTCCGTTCAACACGCGGCCTGATTTCCCTTCTGAGGGCGAAAAACAGGAGCATACTAATCAGTATATACGTAAACAAATGGGTAAACGTAATTGCGACGACTCCCATCCCGGCGAAGATCACCGCAATGGTCAGTCCTCCGATCAGAAAGGTGGTCAAAAACTGAAACGCTGCAGCCAGGTAGAGTTTCTGAACGGCTTGATAATAGTTATAGACCGACTGGTTCAGCGCATTGAAAGATACAGCCACGCCCAAAACGACAACCATCTCTTTGGTCGACGTATTGTATCCGGCTGGGAACATAAAGATGACCATTAATAGAAAACACCCAATGGAGATTACGGACTTGACAAACAGCGTATTGCCGAAATACCGCGGCAATTCGGCCAGGTTCCTCGAACAATCCTGCACCATGAGCTGGCTGATTCCAAGCTCCGCAAACAGAATAAACGTTCCGACGAATGCGTACGCTGTGGAGTAATCTCCAAATGGTCCCGGGCCAAGGTAGCGGGTAACAAATATACCCACCACGGCGGCAATGGCCTTGGCAAGTACTCCTGATATTCCCAGGGCCGCAGCATTTTTAGCGATCAGGCGGGTATCCAAACTCTATCACTTCTTCTTTAGCTTTTCTTTATTAGACTTTACGGTTTCTCTTGGATGCTTCGATCTATTTCCATCTTTTCAGTCATGTTTTTAAGCCTTAATTCTCAAATCTGCTGTAAATCTTCAGCAGCTTTTCCTCCATTTTGCCCCAGTTGTACTCTTCTCTGACAGCCTTGATGCCGTTATCACCCATCTCTTTGCAGAGTCGGGGATCGGCCAGCAGGATGCCCAGACCTTTGGCAATATCCTCAGGCTTGGTCGGATCAACAATGATCCCACTGTTGTAGCTGGTCAGAAAACGCTGGATCGGAGGAAGATTGCTGCCGACAATAGGGATGCCGCAGCTCATGTATTCAAACTGTTTAATCGGTATGTTCTTAAAATATTTGGGCAGCGGCAGCAGCGTAACAACGCCAACCCTAGCCTTTCGGATATACTCCTGGACCTCGACATGGGGTACCCGTCCTGTAAAAAGGATATTTTTGCTCAGATCATTTTCTTCAATGTATTGGGTGACGATTTCTTTGCCTTCAGCGTCGTTAAAAGGACCGACAAAAATCATCCGGATGTCCGGATACTTCTCCTTCAGCAGCTTGATAGCCTGGACAGTCATATATACGCCGCGCTCCAGGGTAATATCCCCCTGGTAAATGGCATCGTATTCCTTTTTCGAGAGTTCCGTTTCTTTTGGCGAAGCGTCAGCTTCCGGCGGTATAAATTCCGTAAAATTATAGATCACATCAACTCTTGGATTTTTATCGGCAAACCGGTCTTTGACCGCATCATCTGCCGTGATGATCTGGTCAAATTTTTCAGCATAATACCGTTCACTTTTATCGACCAAAAAAGTAGCCAAGGGTCTCAAGATCCGCGGGATCTTCCTGGACATGCGCATCATATCCGGGTAATGCTCGTGGACATCGTAAATCAACTTGCATGCAGGCAGCGCTTTTTTAATCTTTAACACTTTGTAGATCAGTTCAAAGTCGTGGAAATGGCAGATATCCGGTTGAAGCTCGATCGCTTTGGCAACGACGGTATCCCCGAGCTTAAAACGGCCGTAAAGAGATCCCGCTTTTGGCACGCCAATGATCCGGATCCCCTGTTCCATATATTCAGTCCTCTCATCAGGAACAATCAGGGTAATGTCGTCATATTTTTTCTTAAGAGACAAAGCCTGCTTGTAAAATATTCGGTTATCGAGGGCCGGATGACCCGTTGTGAGAATGCATATTTTCAAACTGTCCTGCCTCCTGTTAAAGTTTGATAGACGCGGGCCGTTTGGGCCGCATTACTTGACCAGGTAAACTGATCTAGCACCGTTTGCCTGCCTGCCTCACCGAGCCTCCGGCAGTAAACAGGGTCTCTGAGCAGCGCATCGAGGGCCCCTGTAAGATCTTCGACATTCCGAGGAGCGACAAGCAGACCGTTTTGGCCATGGATCAGTGCATCTTCGATTCCTTCGCCGCGGACACCGATAGCTGGCAACCCCTGGGCCATCGCTTCAATATAGACGACGCCGAAGCCTTCCTGCCAGCTTGGCAGACAGAAAATATCGGCCTCTGCCATCTCTTTCATCACTTCAGGATGGGTAAGCTTTCCGAGAAAAATAACCTTATCTTTAAGGTTCAGACTTTCCGTCAAATCCTCCAGGGCTTTTCTCTCTTCCCCGTCACCTGCAATAAAATATTTGAGTGAAGGATATTTTTCGGTCAGAGATGAAACCGCCCGGAGATTCAGATCGATGCCCTTGGTCTTCTTAAGATTCGAAACACTCAGGATCCTGATTTCTTTTCGGGTATTACCGGAAATGCCGCTGCTATCAGTACTTAAAATACTTTCGTTATGATCTGTACTGCCAATATCAGCGGAAATACCGTGCCTATTTGAATGATGGCCGGGAGAAATATCCGGCGGCGGTACACAGTCATTCAAGTTGATGCCGTTGTTGATAACCTCTGTCTTCGAGAAAAAAGCCTGGTCCCTAATGATGTTCTTCAGTTTGGAGCTAACTGTAATGATCCTATCTGTACCCTCCAGCACCTCAAACAGTCTCCGACGGCATTTTTCATTTTTCGACATTGTCGACTGGAAATCCTGCCCGTGGATGGTAACCACAAGCGGCACATCATCGTCTTTCTTTAATAAGAATGCCGCATGGCCGTCGGGAAGGGCCACATGGGCATGAATCAGCTCAAATGGAAAGTCCCGGCGGATCTGGGCGATCTGCCTGCGGATTCCCCGGTACATGAAATAGCCCGACTGCTCCAGGAAATAGGAGCGCGGAAACTCGAGATAACGCGGATAGTATACTTCAACTCCGTCCACCACATCGTGATCGGGTATGGACGCATAGGCCCGCCACTTCGGCTGGAGTGCCGGCAGGGGCCAGGGCGCATACGGCACAGGTGATACGACTTTGATCTCGCAGCCTTGATCCTGCAGCGCTTTAACCTGCTTATGAATGAAAATGCCGTAAGCCGGATTCTGAGATGAAGGATACATATGAGAGATCACTAATATCTTCACCGTTAAACCACCTTACTCAGAACTAAGGGGTCTTAGGGACACATCGTTTATCCCCCTTTGCTCCGCAAACGAATTATAAGCCAGACCCATACAAATTGCAAAAAAAGTCATCAGCTGCAGATTGTAAAATATCCCCGCCATGATGTTAAACACAAAGATGGACGGCAGTACTGCGGCATACGCTGCCATAAACTGCATTGGCTGGCTGAATACGATCCCCCGTCCAGAGGCAGCAATCTTAGCGCGAAGGTTTCTGATTCCAAGAATAAACGGGAGCAAAAAGAAGCTCAGATAGAGCGCCAGTCCGAGAAAACCGTACCTTCTGGCATACAGCGCATACTCATTATCTACAAGTGTTGTCATTACGTATTTCTGCGTACCCCAGCCAAAGACCGGAGAATCCCAAATGCTGCCGATTGCCTTTCCCCAGCGGTCCAGGTGCCCCTGGAAAGAAGTGCTGTTGGAAAAATCCAACCCTTCCTGCAGCCTGTAGAAGAAATCACCTGAAGCCGTCAGGAAAAGAACTGCTGTCAGCACAAACAGCGCCGCTATTTTAATCAGGACCTTTTTATTATGCCGGTGATAGACAAAAGCCCAAATGCTTAAAATCAGGAAAAGCAGCCCAATACCGGCCAGAGCCGTCCGCGATATCGTCAGGAATTCCAGTTTGATCACAAAGCCGATTAAAATAAACAGCAGGACCGGAAATTTTTCGTGATCTTCACCGAAATAATAGCGAACGGTCAGAAAGGAAAGCGTCATCACAGTAAATATACCAAAGAAATTCGGGTTGTCAAAGGTACCCTGCACCCTGGCCGGATTCCCGACCAAAAGCAGCTGCCAGTGCTGCTGGTCAAAATAGGGCGACAGCCAGGTATTCATATTCAGGACGTTGAAATGCTGCCCCCAGCCGAAGATGATCAGAAAAGCCAGGCCTCCGAGGAAAGCCTTGCCCAGGAAGTCAAATTCCTCTGTACGCAGATCGATGGATAAGGCCAGCGTTACGGCCAGATAATATTTGGCGAATGTGACCAGTTCCATGACATCCCGGAGACCATAATAACCTGCTCCTTTGATGATTACACCGTAGATGTTGGAAATGGCGTAAGAGAATACGAGCAAGATAAAGATCAGCAGAATCCACTTATGTTCTTGTTTGCGTTTTAACAACTGCTGTTTTTCTTCGGGGCTGAAGCGGAATCCTTTCGCTGCAAACAGCAGGATGTTCAGGCCAAAGACACCGAAGAGCAGCAGCTCGTCCAATCGAATATTAGGAAGAGAAGGATGAATAGGAAATGAAGGCAGGATCATTGCTGAGAGCATGGCCATTGCTAAAATAAAAAGCCTGGTATCATTCCTTCTCGTAATGCCGTTATTCCAAAACATTGTGCCTCCTGTTTTACATACGGAAATTAGTAATGAATGTTAAATTATTTCCTAGGGCTAGTCTGTGAGCCACAATAACGCTTTTCGGCTGTTGTGCCATCCATGGCACAAAAAGCCGCGCTACGCACTCCATGCTTCGCTTACAGCGGAACTGTGGCTTACAGACTGATTATAAGTTTATTACGCTAAGTCTGCATGCCAATTTTAGCTAGGTATTAAACAATCGTTAATCACATGTACGATTTTTTCCTGCTGCTGCAGGGTCAGTTCGGGATAGCACGGGATCGCCAGTGCATGTTCGCTGGCTTTTTCAGCCTCAGGGAAGTCGCCGATCTTATAGCCCAAATACGCAAAAGCTTTCTGCTGATGGAGCGGAAGCGGATAATAGACCGCTGAAGCAATGCCTGCTTCCTTCAATTTCTCCATGACTTTTTCTCTCTGCTGGACTCGCATGACATACAGATGGAACACCTGATAGGCTTCCGGGTCTCTGCCGGGAAGGATCGCTTTCCCCTGATCTGCCAGCGGTTTAAGCAGACTGTCGTACAGTTCGGCTTTTTGCCTGCGGGCTTTGTTCCATTCATCCAGATACTGAAACTTGACGCGGAGAATAGCAGCCTGGATCTCGTCCAGTCTACTATTATAGCCAATCTCTTCATGAAAATATTTTGTCTTGGAGCCATGGAAACGGAACAGTCTGACCTTTTCCGCAATTTCATCACAGTTCGTCACCACCATGCCGCCATCGCCATAGCCGCCGAGATTCTTGGTTGGAAAAAAGCTGAATGTTCCGGCCGTTCCGTAGGCTCCGGCTCTTTTGCCCTTGTATTCGGCCCCGATCGCCTGGGCGGCATCCTCTATAATCTTAAGCTCATATTTTTGGGCCAGGTCCATGACCTTATCCATATTGACCATCTGGCCAAAAATATGAACAGGAATAATCGCCTTTGTCCGGGAAGTAATCTTGCTTTCCAATTGGTCAATATCCATATTCAGCGTGACCGGATCAATATCTACGAATACAGGTGTTGCCCCGAGACTCGCAACTGCCTCTGCCGAAGCAAAAAAGGTAAACGGCGTCGTGATGACTTCATCCCCCTGCGCAATGCCGCAGGCTTTGAGAGCCAGTACGAGCGCATCCGTGCCATTGGCAACAGCAACAGCGTGCTTTGTCCCGCAGTACGCTGCTGTTTTTTCCTCCATTGCTTTCACATTCGGTCCGAGAATGAAATGACAGGAGTCCAGAACCCCGAGCACCGCCTGATCAATCTCTTCTTTTATCGATAAGTACTGCGCCTTTAAATCCAAAAGTGGAATTGACACATGCATCCTCCCTTTCTGACGACCACGGATGGCCTAATGTCGAACAAAAATCCTATGAATACAAATTGTCTTGTTTAGAATTCATCATACCGTGTAAGCGTTGGATAGAGTTGGCGCTTCGCTTATTCCATGGATGGCATGGAGCAACTGCAGACAATAATATATTTAGGGTACACCCTGCACGAGTTAATTTCAAGAATTAATATATTGTTTATCCTGATAGGTCTCGGTAATACATTAGCTAGATCAGCTCATCTTCCGGGACATCCCGGACGGCTTTGGCGGGAAATCCTTTGTAGACCTTCCCGGCTACTGTATCTTTTGTAATGAGCGAACCTGCCGCGACAAATGTCTCTTCCGCGACTTCAACGCCCGGAAGCAGGATCGCTCCTCCTCCGATCCGCGCTGCCCTGCGGATTACGGCTCCCTTGATATGTTTAAAACGTTTTTCGGTCCGCCCCATATAATTGTCATTCGTCGTTGTCACCATCGGCGCAATGAAGACATTCTCTTCAATCTCCATATATGCGGTAATGTAGGAGCCGGTCTGAATCTTCGTAAAAGATCCGATCCTGGTATTATTCTCGACAGCACTGCCGCTGCCGACAACGACTTTCTCACCAAGCGTGCAACGCTCCCGGACCAAGGCCCTGTCTCCGATAAAGACCCCGTCGCCGAGCTCCGTACCGGAATAAATCACTGAGGAGCAGCCAATGGTACACTTCTTACCAACTGTAAGCGGCGGCAGATCTTCCGTGTTTTTGACCGTACTGGTTGCCGCTGCGCGCGGCGGGCGTCCTATTGATGAATTGCTGCCGACAAATGTACCTTCGCCAATGACTGTCCCCGGATACACCGCTGTATGATCCCCTGCGGTAACCCCGGCTTCCAAAACTGCCTGATTTCCCAAGGTGACATGGCATCCAAGTTTGACATCTTTACCAACCTTCACTCCATCCGCCAGTACACACCCCGGCTCCAGTATTGCCCCGTCTTCAATCACGACATTCTCCCCTATTACGCAAAAAGGAGCGATACTTACCTGTTTCCCAATCATAGTGCTAGCCGCGATAACCGCTCCGGAATCAATTTCAGCTGCCAAATCAAACCCTTCTTTCTATACAATTTAATTATTTATCAATATTCTAAGAACAAGCTGTCACTAAGAATACTTAGCTTGCGCCAAGCCTTAATTTTCTTTAGATGTATTAGAAAGTGCTTATACTTTGTGAAACAAATAAACGAGGATGCTTTGCTATAAACATCCTCACATGTAGTGACTTTCACCTTGATAAATAACATTTACATAGGGAAAGTTTCATTCCGTTCCCAGGATTCTACGATCCGGACTGCCTGATAATAGTCAAAGCCTTTGCCTAACAGGTAAGCAATAAGGGCTGTTTCCATAACACCATGTCTAACATTCACAGTCCCCGCTTCTCTCATTCCATGCCTGACGGCAAGCTCAACCTGCATCATTGTCTGGTGATAATCCGGCATCATCGAATATGTTCCCGGTCCCGGTCCATCATAAGGAGGTCTCATTTTTCTGTCTCCTTTCCGGCTTTAGTGTACTATACAAATATGTACCAACCGGAAAGGAAGTGCATGGCTTTTTTAATCTTCAATTAACGGAAGTTTAACCGGTACCCCGGTTTCCTGGCATTTATAGATGGATAAAATGATTTCAAGTGCTTTCCGTCCCTCTTCGCCGGGTACAGCGGGAGTCCCATCAGTTTGAACGGCCTGGATCATATCCTCAATGATCTCCCGGTGGCCAAATCCGTATACGTTAGGTGGATCAGTCTCCTGGGCAGCAAAGATCTGCTCTTTTTCTGCTTCACTATCGGGGAATTCCCAAACCTCGACACGGTTCACTGCAATCCCGCCGATCACGGCTGAGCCTGTCTCTCCAAAAACATTCAGCGTTTCCTCAATGTTCTTCGGATAAATCGTGGATGCGGCCTCGATCAGCCCGATTGCGCCGTTCTTAAACTTCAGTACCGCTCCGGCGACATCTTCCATTTCAATATTTCTTAACGCGGTATGGGTATAGCCGAAAACGGATTCGACCGGCCCAAACATCCACTGCAGCAGGTCAATGTTATGAATGGACTGATTCATCAGGACGCCGCCGTCCTGCAGTTTGGTCCCTCTCCAAGGTGCCTGCAGATAATAGTCCATGCCCCGGTTCCAGCGGACTGTCGCCTGACCGTGGGTCAGTTTCCCAAAACGTCCTGCTTCCAAAGCGTTTTTGAGTAATTTAATTGATTGATTAAAACGATTCTGGTGAATGACCGCCAGTTTGACACCGTTCTCCCTGCAGGCCCTGATCAGCAGATCTGCTTCGCGGAGCGTCATGGACATAGGCTTCTCGACCATCACATGCTTGCCGGCCCTGGCCGCTGCAATCCCGATTTCCGCATGGCTTCCGCTCGGGGTTGCGATCGTGACAATATCGATATCTTCTCTCTTTAAAAGATCGCGATAATCCAGATATGGCTTTGCCTTGTACTTGCCGGCAAAATCTTCAGCCCTTTCCGGCACAATGTCACAGACAGCAGCCAGCTCTGCACCGGGAATAGCCATAATCGATTCCGTATGTTTCGGGGCAATTCTTCCGCACCCGATTACGCCAAATACTATTTTGTCTCCTGTCAAATTTCCACACGCTCCAATCATAAAGGAAGGATAAAAGAAGCGTCTCTTTTGTCCCCGCTACCTTACTTAGATTTTGAATATTTTTTCACGCATCTGACGAACGTCTTTGGTTGCATTGCGTGTATCGACAACTAACGGTGCATATTGGACGATTTGATCATAGTCTATAGCACTGTGATCGGTGATAATCAGGACACAGTCGGCCTCCTGCAATACATTCGGGGTTAGCTGGATGCTTTCCAGATGCATGGTGCTGCCGCCATGCGGCTCGATCACCGGTACGTAAGGGTCATGGTAGCTTAATACGGCGCCTTCCTTGCGCAAGAGTTCCATGATGATCAGGGCCGGTGATTCGCGGACATCCTCAATATCCTTCTTATAGGCCACACCTACAACCAGGACTTTGGCATCCTTAACGCTCTTATTCAGGGAATTTAAAGCCCGGTATACTTTATTGACGACATAAGAAGAGACTTCGACATTGATCTCGCCGGCCAGTTCAATAAAGCGGGTATGGAAGTCATACTCTCTGGCCTTCCAGGTAAGGTAGAACGGATCAATCGGAATGCAGTGGCCGCCAACACCCGGTCCCGGATAAAACGTATGGATACCAAAAGGTTTCGTCGAAGCAGCCTCGACGATCTCCCAAACATCAAGCCCCATCCGGTCGCATAATAGCATCATTTCATTCACGAGTGCGATATTGACTGCGCGGTAGGTATTTTCAAATACTTTGGTGAGTTCGGCTGCAGCCGGTGAGCTGACCGGTACGACATTCACAATGGTTTGTGCATATAAGGTATAAGCAATCTCCAGGCAGTAAGGCGTTACGCCGCCGACAACTTTGGAGGTGTTCTTCGTTGAAAAACGCTTGTTACCGGGGTCAACTCTTTCCGGCGAGAAGGCCAGGAAAAAGTCTTGCCCGACTTTAAGCCCCGACTGTTCCAGAATCGGCAGGATCACTTCCTGCGTGGTTCCAGGATATGTCGTACTCTCAAGTGTGACAAGCTGCCCCTGACGAATGGTCTTTCCGACTTCCTCAGCGGAAGCCTTCATATAAGAAATATCCGGATCCCTCGTAATGGTTAGCGGTGTTGGCACACAAATGATCACCACATCACAGTCGGCAAGTTTGGCAAAGTCAGTGGTTGCCTGAAGAATCTTTTTCTCGACAAGTTCTTTAAGCTCCTCGTCCTTGACATCTCCGATATAGTTTTCTCCGGCTGATACCATGGCAACTTTCTCTGCATTAATATCAAATCCGAGAACCGGGAAACCAACCTTGCCTTTCTCAACTGCCAGCGGCAGGCCAACATAACCAAGACCGATCACGCCGATCCGGGCGGTATGGTTTTCAATTTTCTTTTTGAGTTCCAGGGCAACAGGATGATTCTGCGTAATGACATTTTTAACTTCCAACATAGAAGTTCCTCCTTATATCTGTGGTGCAAGCGTTTATCTGTGATGCAAGCGTTCATGATGGTCAAGACTGCGCTGCCTAAGTTTTTATGGTCTCCCAAAGTCAGGAAGAAGTGTCCTGATGGAAGTGTTGATTTCCTCCCTGTCCATATAGCTGCCACGCTCGCGTATTTTCTGCACCAGTCCTTCGATCGCCTCATGATCGATATGATTGGGTCTCGCTACAAAAATGCGTTTATGTTTGGTTGCTGTCGTACCTTCTTCCGAAGTCAGAATTTCTTCAAAAAGTTTCTCTCCGGGTCTCACGCCGGTAAACTCAATCTGAATATCTTTGCCCGGTTCAAAACCTGATAAACGGATAAGGTCCTTGGCCAGATCAACGATCTTCACAGGCTTGCCCATATCAAGAATAAAGATTTCTCCGCCTGAGGCCATCGCGCCGGCTTGAATAACCAGCTGGCTTGCTTCCGGGATGGTCATGAAGTAACGGGTCATCCTCGGATCCGTCACCGTTACCGGTCCCCCCGCCATGATCTGCTTTTTAAATGTCGGGATGACGCTTCCGCGGCTTCCGAGGACATTGCCAAAGCGTACGGCGACAAACTTTGTTTCGGATCTCTTGTCGTAGTCCTGGATCACCATCTCGGCCATCCTTTTGGATGCGCCCATGATGCTGGTCGGATTAACCGCCTTATCCGTGGAGATCAGTACAAACGTCCTGACTCCGTTTTTGTCGGCCGCTGCAGCCAGGTTGCTCGTGCCCATTACATTATTTTTCAATGCTTCCTCAGGATTTACCTCCATCAGCGGCACATGCTTATGCGCAGCTGCATGAAAAACCACGGAAGGCTTGTATTTTTCAAAAACAAGGTTCACCTTGCCGGCGTCCTTAATATCAAAAATCTCCGTCACAATCGGGAAATTCTTCAATTCCTGCTCAATATCAAAAATACAGTTTTCCCCATGCCCGGCCAGAATAAGCTTAGAGGGGAAAAACTTGACAATCTGCCTGCAAAGTTCCGATCCAATGGAACCTCCGGCACCGGTCACCAGGACAACCTGGTTTTTCAGGTAGCCTGCCACCTCTTCCAGATCCACCGATACCTGTTCACGTCCCAGCAGGTCTTCGACCTGTACTTCCCTTAAAGAACTGACCGTAATCTTGCCGCTCAGAATGTCGTATACGCCAGGCATAATCTTTAAAGCCGCCCGGGTCTCCTTACATATTTCCACGATCTCCCTGACAGCCTCTCCATCGGCAGAAGGGATCGCGATGATGATCTCGTCAACAGCATAGTCCTCTGCAATCCGCGGGATGTCGTCACGGGAACCCAACACCGGAAATCCTTGAACATGAAGATTAATCTTGCTTTTGCTGTCGTCAATAAAACCGACGGGTACACCTTCCTGAAAATCTCTTTTCTTGAGCTCACGCAAAGCAAGAACACCCGCGTCACCGGCTCCGATGATGAGCACTTTTCGCTGTGATTTGTTGGACACGGCAAAAATAGCATTCTCCTGGCGCATCCTCTGACTGAACCGCAGTCCGCCGATCAAAACAATCAGCATCAGCCAGAAGTAAACGCTGACCGAATGTGGAAGTCTGAGCGGAGAAATAAAATAGACCACCATGACTGTAAGTGCCGCACCGACGGTTACAGCGTAGACGATAGAAAGAAGCTCTCTGACACTGGCATATCGCCAAATATTTTTATACAACCCAAAGAAGTGGAACACCACAATCAGCACGAAGGTTGACACGATCGCGGCATTCAAATAAGTACCCAAATATTTAACAAACTCCACCTGCAGATCAGCCTCTTCGGAAAGGCGCAGGTAGAAGCTTAAAAAAAGGGCAAGATTAATCAATATAGCATCGGTAAGCATGAAAAATAGGGTGCGTTTGGGATGTGCCACGTTATCGGTTCCGACCTTTCAGGACGTAATTCGTTTTCACCGTTTATCAGTTTACTACAGTTTTCCTCATTTTACAATTCAAAAGGGGGACAAAGATCCGTCTCCTTGTCCCCCCTCATGCTATATTTTAACCATCTGGTATTTGATCCGGATAATCGCATTGTCACTGATGACGGATTTGCCTCCGAAAACCACCAGTTCCACGTCCGGCGAGATACTCTGAAAATATTTCTCGGTATCGGAACCGGCTGCAGGCCCTTCCGTCGGAATCAGCAACAGCGGCGTATCCATATTCGCAGCAAGCGCTGCCCCCGCTAAAGCATCCGGGAAACCCTCCCCGGTTGCCAGATAGATTTTTTGGGCATCAGGATACAGGGACTGCACGACTGTAAGCGAAGTATTGTAGCGGTTATTACCGGCAAAACGCCGGACTTTATCTGCGGAGAGACCTGCGATGCCAGTGATGCTGCCGGCGACCCCGGCAGATACCGCACCCTCCCCGCCGGCAATATATAACTCAGACGGTTTCAGGGTCTGTAGACGTTCTGCGGTTGCCTGCGGCAGGCTGTCTTTTGCCGTCAATAGCAGCGGATATCCTTTGGCCGCGGCGGCTGAAGCAATACCTAAAGCATCCGGAAAGTTGGATCCGGTCGCAACAGCAACTCCGCTGCCTTCAGGAAAATGGGACGCAATGAGCGCTGCGGTCTCATATCTGTCCTGACCTGCTATCCGCTCAAAATCTTCTGTCCAGGAAACCACTTCCTTCAGTCTGTTCTCCACCCCGGATGACAACGCAGTTTCACCACCAAGAATAATCACTTTCAGTGGTTTCAGAACGGTTAAAGCGTTTTCCACCCGCTGGTCAAGCTGGTCCTTTGAAGTAAGAAGAATTGGCGCATGATTCTGTTTCGCCAGGGATACACCGGCCAAGGCGTCTGCGAAAGCATCGGATCTCGCGATGATGACCGTCTCACAGCCGTAAGGCCACCCTTCATAAGCAATTTTTACAGCTGTGTCGATCCGGTCCATGCCGGAAATTCTTTTCACAGTTGAGAGCAGCAAATTGTTTTGACTTCTGGAGATCATGGGAAGGCCCAGCGTGTAACCAGCATAGTGAATCGGTTCGGGCGTCTTCCAGACAGAATTCTTTGACGGCAGTGTCCCCGCCGGCAGCAGTGACTTCGACACCGGTGTGATACTGACAGGATCAGTCAGACCCTCATAATAATCGGTGGCAATCAGTTTCAAGATTTTATCCTGGTAGGCTACCCTGCCTGAAGCAGCCGCAGTATTCGGATTATTGACGGTAGACCAGCTGTTGTAAGCCCAAATCGCAAAATACCAGTTTTCCAGTTTTCCGGGGTCGCCGTCTCCGATCGTTGGTGTCATGTTCCACTTGGATTTCAGGACTTCAGCCCCGTAGGCAATATTATAGGTAATATCCGTCTTCAGGTGGTTAATCGTCTCCGAATCGGAAGGATCATATACCCCAATCTGCATAATGCCGAGGTAAGGCCTGCTGCCTGAGCCCCCCGTCACAACATTACCTGAACTGTTCCATTGACGCCAGCCTGATTCTTTGAACGCAATCGCTTTGAGAATCTCCGCAGGAACTTTCTCCTCCAGGGCCACCTGGTCAAAGATCCGGGATATCTCCTCGGGAGTAGGATTCTGGTTTGCTGCCTGAACAGGCAGCGGCCTGGCCGGAATCAGCAGCAAAATGCTGAAAAGCACAGCTAGGAATAACCGGATATATTTTTTCGAACGCATTAATTACCTCCTAATCAGAAACACAGAAACCGCCGCTCCTTGCTATCCATGGACATCGCGACATTAGACATTAGACCAGTCAAATGCTTTGTCACAAAACTTGAAAGAAGTTTAGAGTAAATAAATTCGTCTTAGAGACAGATTTTCCTTCCCCAAAATTTTTCCAAATCGCTGGAAGCCGCATAAACGCTCATAAACAAAATTCCGACAAGAAGTGCTGCTTGCCGGAAAAGGTCAATATTATTCCATTTAATGAATGATGATGCTTGCAAACCCTTCTCATCAAATTGACTGGTTATGGACTGATTATTAACAGATTCTTGACGAATCTATCATTGATTTATGGATTGAATCACATCTGTCTGAGTAAATATTTTACACGGGTAACCGTATATTCAGAAATAGAAGCTTCCGAGCCGATTACTTTAACATTTGTGGAAGAAGCCATCTTTTTCAGATAATTTTCTGTTGGCCCATTTGTCGTAAAGCCCTGCGGAGAAATCAGCAATAGACAAGCGTTCTTCGTTGCCGCCAGGGCGCCAGCGGCGAGAGGGTCTGCAAAATCGAGTCCGGTAGCCATATAAATCTCCTGCGTACTGGGAAAGAACGCTTCCGCAATCATTACCGAAGTTTCATAACGGTTGCTTCCTGCAAAACGAACAATATTCCCCGCAGACAATCCGGTTGTCTGAGTCAGGGCTGCCACTACTTCTGCGGTAATGACTTTTTCCCCGCCGCCAATATAGATTTTTCCCGGTAAACGTTTGCTTAAGTCCTGTCTGGTAACCTCAGGCAGGCTCCGGGTTGAAGTCAGCAACAGAGGCATTTCGTTCGCAGCTGCAGCTGTGGCCAGGCTTAACGCATCCGGAAAATCCATCCCCGTAGCAACAGCCACGCTGGCATCTTTGGGGAAATCAGCGGCAATCAGTACCGCGGTTTGATAACGGTCCGCTCCGGCAATCCGCGAAACATCAGAGGTCCAGGTCAAAACGGCCTTGAGTCTAGTCTCGACGGATTTGCTGACGGCTTTCTCTCCACCCAGAATAATTACTTTTGTCGGCTTTAAGGTATTCAATACCTCAATGACACCCTGATCAAGCTGGTCCGGGTTCGTAAGCAAAATCGGTGCATTATATTTTTTAGCCAGAGGCACACCGGCCAGAGCATCAGGAAATGCATCCGAGCGGGTTATAATGACGGTCTGGGCCCCACTTGACCATCCGTTCAAGGCAATTTGATTAACCGTGTCTATCCTGTCCTGACCTGAGATTCGGGTGGTTGTGCCAACCGTACTGGAAGTTAAGTCTCCCAGGGTATACGGTTCAGGCGTATTCCAGATCTGACTGCTGCTCGGCAGCGTGCCAAGCGGCAGAAGTTCGGCGGGAACCGGCGTGATTTGGACAGGTGAGACCAGGCCCGGAAAATATGCTGTCGCGGCTTTGCGAATGATTGCGTCCTGATAAGCTACCTCGCCTCTGGCAGCAGCATTGTTCGGGTTATTGTATGCTAACCAGCCATGATAGGCCCAAAGCGCAAAATACCAATTCTCCAGCTTGTTGCGGTCCCCATCACCAATCTTCGGCACTATCTGCCATTTTTGATTCAGCAGATCCGCGCCGCGGGAAATATTATAATCAATATCATATTTAAGTTTATTAACTTCTTCGGTATCTCCGGGATCATAACTGGTAACCTGCATGATTCCGAGGGCAGGATTCGAGGTGCCGTTGGTGCTGCCGGTTACCACTTCACCATTTTGATCGAACTGTCTCCAACCCGATTCACAATAGGCAATTGTTTTTAGCAGTACGCTCGGAATTCCCTTGCTTCTGGAAATCGTCTCAAGCTTCTGGGCGATGACTTCCAGGGCAGGATTTTGGTACGTCTGAATCTCTGCCCCAGATGCACCGGAACTATAGACCGGCAAAACCAACAATACGATCAACAGAACCGCAAGCGCCCTTGGCTTTTTTTTGAACATCTGTTTCTCTCCCTGTCTTAATCTTTTTAAGACAAAATTTTTTCATCCCCTAGAATTCGCCATCGTTCAGTTAAATCCTGCAATACTCCGCCTGCTATATTGCCGTTTCGCCCGTAATCAGCCAGCTTTGACCCATTTTAATCAAATTCGCCCTGACATGGACCTGATGTTCCTGCTCTTCCCCCAAAGGGTACTGCTCGTCCAAGTCATAATCTCTAGCCGTGTAACGGTAAACAGCATTGACTGTCGCCGAAAGCTTGTCGGCAGATTCGATTTGCACGTCATCAAAAATGATGTTGCCGACATCCAGTCCGATTCCTCTGGAAATAAACTCTTCTGCCTTCTGAATATGCTTTTCCATCAAGTCTCCAGTGTAAGCATTGGCAATCGCAGTTCTGAACGCAGTCATATCTTTGGCTTTCCAGGCATCAAAAAGCATTCCCAGTCCCTGCTTATACTGTGCAATAATTGCTTCCTGTTCTGCCTCAGTCAAGGCACTTGTACTTTTGTCAGTACTGTTATTTGTACCGTTATTTGTACCATCAGCTATACCGTCAACAATGCCATTTCCTTCGGCAAACAGATCCGGAAGAACATTCTGAACAGCATCACCGCTCTGAACGGTGCCTACTTTGGCTGCGTTGCCCTTTTCAGCCGGAGAATTTACTTCCGGGTTCAATGTCGTTGACCATAAAAAGTGTCCTCCCGCACCGAAGCACACCCCCAGAACAAATACCAGTACTGTAATCAACCAAAATTTTTTACGCATAAAATCACAATCCCCTCAACAACGGATAGAATGGTAACTATTCCCATTCTATCCGTTCTGCGGGGATTTTAAACATACTTCAGTCTATTTTTATTACAGGATTGTGGACCTATTCTTCCTTATCTAATCTCTTAAAGATCCAATAAGAATATCCAATTGGAACGATAAGCAGGACTGCAATCACAATCATTACTATGACGGTTAGAAACTGGGAAGGCAGGAAGCTTGCCGCCATAAAGATCAGTCCGCCAATGACCCAGAGCGGTCCTGCCATCCGGTGCGTTTTGTACCAGACTTGCTCATTGGCCAGCGTCCATGGAGTCTTGATTCCGGCAAAGTAATTATGCTTTAGTTTGCCCATATAGTTTCCAATAATTACAAACAAGGCACCGACTCCCAATTGAATCAAGGAAGGGAAGCTGTTAAAATATCCGAGCGCCGTGCCCAGCGAGCCAAAATGAATCAACATAAAAAACAGCATTATGACAAGCACAATAATGGTATACGGCTTGCTCATCCGGCTATAGTTCTTTTTCTTAGGATCCACTTTCGGAAGGAAAACAAGCAGGATCAGCATAGCTGCCATCATCAGTGGAAACAGGAAAGCTCCCTGAAAAGCACTGCCCCAACCGTCGATCTCTCCGGCTGCATTCCAGTGCACTGGAACTTTATCCGGAAGACGGGGATAAACAACCAAGCTGACCGCCAAACTTATGAGAACCATCAGACTGCCAAAAATAAGCATTCTGCGCATCCATAATTCTTTGTTCTCCGACATTGCATCAGCACCCTTTCTTATGATTCATCTTTTCTGGAAAACAGATCAAACATCATTCGCATGACTTCTTCAAACACAGAGGTATCCAATGCATAGACGATGGTCTGCCCTTTTCTTTCGTCTGTAACCAGCCCGGCCTGCTTCAAAATATTTAAATGATGGGAGATGCTTGGTTTGGAGATCTTGAATTGCTCTGCAATTTCCCCTGCCGTCATATCCCGTTCTTTCAAAAAGCGGATCATTTCCCTCCGGGTCGGATCAGCCAAAGCTTTAAACGTATCGTTATACGGCGACATTTGTGATCCACTTCCTTATTGATAATATTTAGATATTTAGGCAACAATCTAAACATCTATTATTATATATGCTTTGTTAAAATTGTCAAGATTTAGACATCAAAAAAGTTATCCTAATCTCATGGAGGTTTAAGACAGGATAACTTTTTCGAAAGCGCTTTAATGTTATTCCAGGCCGCCTATTAATGCATTAGGAATGCTATTCGGAACGTTTCGTGGCAAAAGGAGTTGCCCCGTAAACCTTGGAACTCATATCATCCCGCAGCAGATGCGCGTCCAAATCATGAATCTCGAGATGGAATTGTTCAATTCTTACTTTGTCCTTACTGTCAAAGGCATCAATCCCTCTGTTCAGAAGATTTCTGAAATACACATCTAGGGTTGACGCCTGACTGGAATTGACTTCATTCTCCATTTGTTTTTCCCATAAGGTCTTATGGAAAACAATATACTTCTTAATATCCTGTTCGTTCATCTGAGGCCCTGCTGTGACACCGTACAGATAACCATCCGTATACTGGTGGATGTTCCAGGCGGCTCCGAAGGCAAGAGTCCTGGATGCATCGCTGAGCGCTCCCTCACCAAAATACTCCTCAAGCGAAGGCGCAATATTCAAAAGACTTAGATCCGGTTCCCTATACTTTTTGACTTCATTCGTGCTGCTGGCAGAATTGTCTGTGCCGTCAGCCTGATTGGGTGCTGTAACGGTATCTCCTGCAGTCCCTTCTGCAGCCGGTGTTCCCCCGGTATTGGATGAAACCGTACTGTCTTTACCCTGGGCAGTGGTCTGATCAGCATCTGTCTCTCCACCGGCATAATTGACCGGCGGCGTCTGGATAACCACTTGGTCCTCTGGGCCGGTTATCTGGCCACGGAATACTTTCCAGGCTGTAGGCCCATAAATTCCGCCGATAATGATTACCCCCGCCAGAACAACAGCCCCTGCAAGAGTTAGAATACTTTTGCGGCTGAAATTCATCCTTTTTCCTCCTTACTATAGGTATTTTCTGTATAATATTACCAATAGCAAAGAGAAAAGCTTGTCACATTGAGGATAGCAAACAGCCTATTTTCTGTGAAAGTACGTTATTTTCCGCCGTTTTTTCCGGGCAGCATCCATTTACTTACCTGGTTAACTGTAATTCTTCATAATATCATAAAGTTTGTCCAAATGATTGTCTGCCGAAAGCAGGCGAAGCTCCTGACCTCCTTTTTGATACCGGCTGACAATATCGGTTAGATAATCCATCAGGCTTTCGCCAATTTCTTCGTGTCTTAACGCAAATTCAATGGTTGCTTTGACAAAACCAAGTTTGTCCCCGACATCATATCTTTTCCCTTCAAAATTGTAGGCATACACATCCTGAACCTTGCTCAACTGTGCAATCGCATCCGTCAACTGAATTTCTCCATTTCTTCCCGGAGGCAATTCCGCGAGGATATCAAAAATTTCCGGATTAAGAATATACCGGCCCATGATCGCAAGTGGAATATCAGGCGCTTCTTGTGGAGCCGGCTTTTCAAACATCGTTTCCGCCTTGTACAGTCTCGGGGATATTCTGCTGCCATCAATAATCCCGTATTTCGACACTTCTGTCGGCAGTACTTCCTGTACGCCAATTAGATTGCTGTTATAAAGCTCGTAGTACCTGATCATTTGTTTTAGACAAGGCTCAGCCGAATAGATCACGTCATCTCCCAGAAGAACGGCAAACGGCTCATTACCTATAAATCTTCTAGCGCTGTAGACGGCATGACCGAGCCCCAGAGCTTCTTTTTGACGGACATAATGGATATCGACCATCTCAGCAATATGTTTGACCATATCGAGCAGTTCGGACTTTTCTCCGTTTTTTAGAAATAGTTCAAGTTCTACAGAACGGTCAAAATGATCCTCGATGGCTCTCTTGTTTCTTCCTGTGACAATAATGACATCTTCAATACCGGAGTGGACCGCTTCTTCAATGATGTACTGAATGGTCGGTTTGTCCACAATTGGCAGCATTTCTTTGGGTTGAGCTTTGGTTGCAGGAAGAAATCTTGTACCCAATCCAGCCGCTGGTATGACTGCTTTACGAATTTTCTGCAAGATTTTTCCTCCTTATTTGTTGTTGCTTTGGTCGTTTTCCGACAATCTGGGTTTAGTATGCCGAATTTATTGAAGTTTTATGTTTTTTTCTGATGGTTGCTCTTTCCCGCGGCATTAGTCCATCCGTGGACTTGCCGCTCCTTTCCCTCCATGGAACCGCGGCATTAGTCCATCCGTGGACGTCAAACGCCTCAAATGATTGACTCAAATGAGGCGTTTTGATATCCAAGATTTTCTTCAAGATTCTCTTATGGAAATTAAGACTTATTCCTTGAGAGATTTTATTTTAGCGGGTTCTTCTTTTTTTGCTCGAGCAGTGCTGCTTTTTCCAGCACCCGATCAACAATTCCGTATTCTTTGGCTTCTTCAGCGGACATATAGTAGTCACGGTCCGTATCCTGTTCGACTTTTTCCAAAGGCTGGCCAGTTCTTTCGGAGAGAATCCTGTTCATTTTGTTTTTCGTTTTCAGCAATTGTTTGGCGTGAATTTCTATTTCTGTAGCCTGCCCCGATAAACCTCCCCCTGCAATTAACGGCTGGTGGATCAGGATTTCAGCATTGGGTAGGGCCGTACGTTTTCCTTTCGTTCCGGCTGCAAGCAGGAAGGCACCCATACTGGCGGCCATTCCAATACAAATAGTCTGTACATCAGGCCTGATGTACTGCATCGTATCGTAGATGGCCATCCCGGCAGTAATGGACCCTCCAGGGCTGTTGATATAGAGGAAAACGTCCTTTTCAGGATCTTCTGCTTCCAGGAAAAGCAATTGCGCAACGACAACATTAGCAACGTTATCATCGATTGCTCCGCCCAAGAAGATAATACGGTCTTTGAGGAGCCTAGAATAGATGTCGTAAGAACGTTCACCGCGATTCGTTTGTTCAACTACCATCGGGATAAGATAACTCATATTTATTCCCTCCATCATTGATTGTTAATTTTGATATGCCTCTATTTTATTACAAAGGTCAATAAAGGTCAAATTATTTGGGTGAATTTTGGTCTTTTTTTGTTTATGTTCTATCATTTGATTTCTTTCATATAATGATTTCTTTCTTTCATATAATAATTTTTTTATATTATTTTGATTAATTACCAATCGTGCGTTTGTCTAAACATCCGAACAGAATATATATCATCTTTCCGGTTAAAATAATCCTAGTATGACGTTCTCAAATTCCCTGCTCAAATTATTCATGCAAGCTTGATTACCCTAAATGAGGTCTGGGGGCCACAATTCCAGCGTCAAGCGGAGCATGGAGGCGGAGCGCGGCTGTTTGCGCCATGGATGGCACAACAGCCGAAAGTGGAATTGTGGCGCACAGGCCAACCCGGGAGTTTAACGCAATCCTATATTTGAGTATTTACTAGTATGCTTGAAAAAAAGTACTTGTTATCAATCCCATAAATGTACTGGAGGCTTGAAAGTATGAATCTTATACCGTTCCATCCAATGCGGAATGCAGATCAATTGCGCCGTGAAATCAATAGGCTTTATAGCTTCCCATTTAATCTTTTCGAAGACGAGTTTACTCCGCGCTTAGCTGTTCCATTTACCGACGTCTATGAAACCGACGAAGAAATCATTGTTTCCTGCGATCTGCCAGGACTGCAGAGAAGAGAAGATGTAAGCATTCAGATTGAAAACAACATGATAACCATCAGCGGCACTTTAAACCGCGAACAGCACGTGATCCAGGAAGACCGGCTACACAAAAAAGAAAGGTATACCGGTCAATTTCGCCGCTCCGTCTCTCTTCCGGCGGCCGTTTCCAGTGATAATGTCAGGGCAATTTATAAAAACGGCGTTCTGAATGTATTTCTGCCCAAGACAGAGAACAGGGAGAAAAAGTCTGTTCAGATTGAGTTTCAGCATTAGATCGCAAGACTGCGCCCACAGACGGTCTCTAAAGCAGGACACAATGAAAAAAAGAGTGTACTGCTTTTTTTCTACCAAAAAATAATAAATAAATTTTTGTTGGTTATCGACCATAAGCTGTTATAATATAAAAGGACAACTTTCAGCATCTTATGCTTTCGAAGGGAGAATAATTAATTCGTGCCTAAAGTAATGATTTTCTCTGCATCTACAGGTCACGGACATAATCAGGCTGCAGACTGTCTGAAAAAGGAGCTTGAAGCTTCAGGCTATTCCGTCCGGATTGTAGAACCCTTAAAAAAAGAAGAAAGCTGGATCATGGAAGCCCTTATCGATGACGGTTATCATATACTCGCAACAAGATTACCGAAAATGTACGGGAAACTATATAAGATTACCTATAACGAGTTTTTAAATAAAAATGTCAAAAGAATTTTAAACAGGACCATGGATAATGTCATCGAACAGCTGATTCAGGAGTACAAGCCCGACCTGCTTATTACTACCCATCCTCTTCATGTCAGTGTTGTTTCTTATTTGAAGGCTTCCGGACGCTTAAATCTGCCTTTTATTTCGCTGGTTACAGATTATATGGCCCATCAGTTTTATGTGAATAGTTTTGTTGATGCCTACATTGTTGGTTCACCTTACACCAAAGATACGCTTACGGAAAAAGGTGTTCCTGAAAACAAAATACACATTTTCGGTATTCCGGTACGGGAAGAATTTCGCCAGCCCCGCCTTATCAGAAATAATGACGTATTTACACTGCTGATCATGGGTGGGAGCATGGGCATCCCCTATATCAGAAAATGCCTGAAAACGCTTATGGAGAACCGGCATCATCTTCGTGTCCTGGTTGTATGCGGAAGCAACCGTAAGCTGTGGACTGATCTTGCGAAAAAGTACGCAGGTACTTTTAACGGCAAAGATGTCGTCATTTACGGTTTTACATCAAACATTCATGATCTAATGGACCAGTCCGATGTGATTATTACAAAACCCGGCGGTCTGACTGTTTCAGAAGCAATCAATAAAAATATTCCCATCATTATTCCATTTTTTATTCCGGGACAGGAAGAAGAAAATACTGAGATTCTAGTTAAATCAGGTGTTGCTGTCAGAACATCAAAGATCTCCGAACTTAATCCCCTGATCGACAGTTTCTGTCTAAATCCCGGTTTACTTGAAGAAATGCGTAAGAATGCTTCGGACTTAGCCCGACAGCTTTCTCCGGGCAGTATCGTAGGGTTGGCTGATCAGCTGCTGTATGAAAGCCCTCAAGTCAAAGAATATCAGAGAGCGCATCAAAGTTAATATTTCTACGCAAAAAGCAAGGCGGTGCTGCAAAACTACTAAAGTAGTTGGCGACACCGCCTTCTTTAATATTAAAAGACAAAGAAACCAAAGAAGGTAGGGCTGCGCAATCCGTGCTCCGCTTGTCGCTGGATGTACATTGCATAGCCTAGTCTCTGGTTTTATGTAGCCGTTTATTTTTGAAGATTCCTGCCGGAAAGCGGAATATATTCTCGCCTTGGAGTAACGCTTTTATAGGCCGGTCTAACGATTTTCCCATTATTCACAATCTCTTCGATCCGGTGGGCGCTCCATCCTGACATTCTGGAGATCGCAAAGATCGGGGTAAACAGTTCCAGTGGAAGCCCCAGCATTTTATAGACAAAGCCGGAATAAAAGTCCACATTAGCACTGATGACCTTGCCTGACTTGTTATGGCCCAGAACAATATCGGGAGCAAGTTTCTCCACTCTGCAGAATAAATCATACTCTTCAGCTAGACCTTTCTCTTGAGCGAGCTTCCCGGCGTATTCTTTAAGCAGGACTTCCCTCGGATCGGAAATTGAGTAGACGGCATGGCCTATTCCGTAAATAAGGCCAGACCGGTCAAAGGCTTGTTTATTGATGATTTTAGTCAGATAAGTTTTAATTTCATCCTCATCCTGCCAGTCTGAGACATTCCGTTTGATATCTTCGAGCATATCATAAGTTTTAATATTTGCTCCTCCGTGCTTGGGCCCTTTTAAAGCGCCGATAGCGGCAGCCATTACCGAATAAGTGTCCGAACCGGTCGAGGTAATGACATGCGTAACAAAGGTTGAATTATTCCCGCCGCCGTGCTCGGCATGCAGGACCAGGGAAATATCCAGCAGAGCCGCCTCAAGCTTCGTATATTTGCTGTCTGGACGGAGCATATGAAGAATATTTTCTGCTGTGCTGAGATGGGGCAGCGGACTGTGCAGGAACAGGCTCTTGTTTCCATGATAGTGCGCACAGGAGTGATAGCTATACACGGCCAGCAAAGGCATCCAGGCAATCAGCTTCATGCATTGTCTCAGGACATTTTCGATGGAATTGTCATCGGGGTTGTCATCATAGGAATACAGGCTCAGGATGCTCCTGGCCAACATATTCATAATATCCTTGCCTGGGCTTTTAAGGATAGTGCCCCGAACAAAGTCCTCGGGCAGCTTTTGATATGCCGACAGCATCTGTTCAAAGTCCTTCAGCTCCTCGGCATTCGGAAGATGCCCGAAAAGAAGCAAATAGGTCGCTTCTTCAAAACCGTATCTTTCATCTTTGATAAAGCCGTCGACGATGTCATTAATATCGATACCTCTATAGGTTAATCTTCCCGGAACAGGGATCTTTTCTCCTTCGTCTATGATATAAGAGTGCACTTCACCAATCTCGGTCAGACCGACGAGTACGCCCTTGCCTTCGAGATCACGCAAACCCCTCATTACTTGATATTTACTATATAGTTCAGGATTAATTTTACTGCTGTCTATCGCTTTCTGCGTCAGTTCTTTAAACATTTTTGTTTCAAATTGTTCGAACTGTATGAACTCTGTTTGTTCCATTCCCCTACCTCCTCTGGACCATAAAGAAAGCTCGGCTGGCACCAAGCCTTTTAGCGGCAACATTCATCATTTATTCTTCCTGTCATTATAATTGGTTTTCGCTTTGAAGTAAATGTATTATAATGACTAAAAGCAACCATCCTATTCGCAGACAAGTCTAACAAGGCCAGACTATGACTCAAAAATCTATGATCAAAAATTGATAAAAATACCCTTTGAGGTCATGCTTATGAAAAGAAGACTCCTGATTATCCTCCTCTGCACAGTCGCTGCCGTATTCATTGCTGGCGGTATGATCGCCTACCAATATGCCAACCAGATCTCGTTTCAAAAGCCTCCGAATCCTTCGCCGCTTCCGGAATCGGAGCCGGAGCCTTCCTATGTGGATATCTCTATCGCTTCCGTCGGCGACATCCTGATTCATAACACGGTCTATATGGCCGCTTACGATTCTTCAACAGGTTTGTATGATTTCAGCAGCCAGTTTCAGTATGTTAAACGGTATCTTGAAAAAGCCGATATGGCCGTGGCCAACCTGGAAACCTCGCTGGCTGGGCCTGAACAGGGCTATTCAGGATATCCTAAATTCAATACCCCCGATTCGATCATTGACGCGCTCAAAACATCAGGCGTCGACATTGTAACCGCGGCTAACAACCACCGTTTAGATCAGGATATCACCGGATTCTACCGGACGATCGATGTTGTCAGAAACAAGGGACTGGATATTATCGGTGTCAAGGCTACCGAGAAGGAAACCACCTATGTCATCAAACACATCAAAGGTGTCAAAGTGGCGTTTGTCAATTTTGGCTACGGCTATCCGCAAAACGATGGCAGCCTGAGCATCAATGGTCTAATCCTTCCTGTCAACATGACCGGACTGTTGGATACCTTTGACCCGCAGGATTTTGACAGTTCAGTGGAAGTCATTAAGGCAAGAATTGCTGAAGCAAGACAGGCCGGAGCAGAGATTGTCATTTTGTGTATGCACTGGGGAGATGAATATCAGCGACTGCCTAGTACTTTTCAGCAGGACTTGGCCTCCGTACTGGCTGACTGCGGCGCAGATGTGATTTTTGGGGGTCATCCGCATGTGCTCCAGCCCTTGGTATTTTTGGCCACAGACAACAATGGAACTGTTCCGGTTTTTTATTCTCAGGGAAATTTCATCTCCGATCAGCGTCAGGAAACCGTCGATAACATTTATACTGAACAGGGGATTATCGCCAATGTGACAATCAGGGTATATCCAGATCACACCCATCAGGTTCTCCAGGCGGATGCCGTTCCTACTTGGGTGAATAAAAAACGCCTGAATAATCAATTGATTTATGAGGTTATACCAGCCAAAGCTGCGCTGGATAATCCGGGACTGTATCCCCTTCTGAAGGATGCAGATCTGGAACGGATCCGGTTCTGCAGGGATACTGTGCAGAAACTAATGCCAGAAGCAGGAAAAGAATTCGAATCCCAATCCGACTAATGAAAGAATTAAAAACCACAAAAGATAAACCTATGTGCATATGTTCATATGTCCATAGGTTTATCTTTATCACCTTGATCTCCCTGCCTTCATAGAATAAAATAAATCAAATATCTTACAAATCGCAGGAGGGATCCGGCATGTACGCCTATACATTTAAATATGGTCAGCGTGCAGCGTTCTTGGTTGTCATTATTCTTGTACTTATTATTATTGAAGTGCTGCTTTAATCAAATGTTAACCCAAATGGACGCTGTGCTAGTATTTTTCCATCGGGACAATGGCCTTAGCAGCCGCTGCTCCGACGAGTGACTTCAGAATATCTCCGACAATAAAGGGTATATAGCCCATCAAGAGGACTCCGGCCAGGGTAACTGTCTGTCCGGTCGACCAGAGCCATAAGGTCAGGGATATTAACCCCGGAACATAGACGAGGACAAGCTGGGCAAAAAGGATAATGCCGGTCAGAGGCAAAGCTTTACGGTTTTGGGTTCTGGAATCAATCATACCGCCGATAAACAGGGCTGCAAGGATAAAACCGAACACATAACCAACTGTCGGCCCGGCAAGCGCCGCCGCGCCGCCTTTGAAACCCGCAAACCACGGAATTCCTGCCAAACCGCCGACAGCATAGATTGCCATACTGATACCGCCCCATTTTCTGCCCAATAGCACGGCGGCCAGGATCACTCCGAGCTGGGAAGCTACCAACGGTACAGGGGTAAATGGCAGGTAGATTTTTACCTGCGCAAGCAGGCCGGTCAGGCAGGCAAGACTTACTGCCAGAGCAATTTTGGCAAACGTCGTTGACTGCGTGCGCCATTGGAAATAGGACAAACGTTTTTGACGGTAAACTTCGAGCGTATGCAAATTTTGAATCATCATCATTCCTCCGTTCTGTTCTCTCATGTAATAAACTATATTCTCAGTACTATATCATTAGGACGCTTCGTTTTCAATGCCATTTTCTATGTAAATACTGTATTCATTTCGGGAAACGCGAACGTACTTCTCGTTTAATCGTGTAGGGCCACAGTAATTTCTCCCGAGATGATCGCTTTGATCTCTCCGGTCTGCACCAGCCTCACGATCAATTCCCCTTTAGGTCCGAGGTCAATTACCTCAGCTGTCTGCGCCGGCCCCTCCCTGTTTTCGAGGACCACTTTTCTGCCTATGACTTCGGAACGCTCCCGGCAAATGGTTAAGGTCCTGCCTAAATCAACCGTGCTGAGATATTCCAGGTAAAGTGGTTCAAACCCATTCAGGATTCCGGCTGTCAGTCTGGCCCTGTCGTGTTCCCTGCCCGTCTCAAGACGTAAAGAAGTCGCTGTAGAATTCAGTCCATCAGGAAAATCCGTCTCAGCAAGGTTCACATTCAGACCAATGCCAATCACCACTACCGAGGTCCGCCTGCTGCTGACCGACATTTCCGTCAGAATCCCTCCGGCCTTCTTTCCGTTCAGGAATAGATCATTTGGCCATTTGATAGTAATCCCTCTTCCTGGGAAAGAAATAGCTGCTTCGTCCACTGCCAGGCATACTGCCGCTGCGCCGGTCAGCGTCAGCTGGGGTATCACATCCGGCGGCAGTTGAGGTTTTAAAATGATTGACATCCAAATCCCCTTGCCTCCCGGTGACTGCCACTTTCGTCCAAAACGTCCCCGGCCTGCCGTCTGCTGTTCGCTGATGATCACGGTTCCTTCTTCTTCAGCCAAAGCTCTGCGGGCTGCTTCACTGTTGGTGGAATCCAGCACGTCAAAACAAAGGATCTTTCTTCCTAGAAAAGTTGTCCGAAGATATTGCGTTATTTTTCCAGGGCTGAGAGATTCGTTCATGACTCGGTATAAGCCCCTATCCTGCGGTATTTCTGATAACGCCTTTCAAGAACATCGTCGAGCTGTTCCAGCATAGTCCTGAACGGGACCTTTAACAAATGTTCCTTGATCACGGCAGCCATAGCCTCAGGATCATGATGGGCACCGCCCATAGGCTCCGGCAGAACCTTGTCGATTAGGCCCATTTGCTGCAAATCCTGCGCAGTAATCTTCATGATCTGGGCTGCCTCTTTCGCTCTGGAGGAATCCTTCCAAAGGATACTGGCAAAACCTTCCGGAGACAGTATGGAATAGATCGAATGCTCCAGCATCCAGATCTCGTCTGCGATCGACAGGGCCAACGCCCCGCCGCTGCCTCCCTCTCCCAGAACAATAGAAATAACAGGCGTCCGCAGGCTGGCCATTTCCATCAGGTTGCGTGCGATTGCTTCCCCTTGGCCCCGTTCCTCCGCGCCGATACCAGGATCAGCGCCTGGTGTATCAATAAAGCAAATCACTGGCCGATGAAATTTTTCCGCCTGCTTCATAAGCCTTAACGCTTTGCGGTAACCTTCGGGATTTGTCATCCCGAAATTTCTTTTGACATTTTCTTTGATATTTCTGCCTTTTTGCTGGCCAATGACCGTTACCGGCAGGTCCCCCAGTCTGGCAACGCCGCCGACAATGCAGGGATCATCCCGATACATCCGGTCTCCATGCAGCTCAATAAAGGAGTGAAAAATCCGCTCGATATAATCGAGCGTGGTGGGTCTTTCCACCATTCGGGACAGGGTCAGCTTATCCATCGCCGTCAAATTTGAGAATGCTTCCTCTTTCATCCTGGTAAGCTTCTCTTCTAATCCCTCAATCTCTGATGAAAAGTCGGCTTGCTTATCTTCCGCAAGCTTCCTCAAATCACGCAGTTTATTATTCAGTTCCGCTAATTCTTTTTCCCGCTCGAGCATAGCCACACTCCGTCTTTTTGCTTAACGCCTGTAATGAAGCTTAATCAGGCGAGACAAGGTTAATTTGAGGTCCTCTCTGGCCACGATTTTATCAATGAAACCGTGTTCCAAAAGAAATTCTGCTTTCTGAAAGCCTTCCGGCAGCTCCTGCCTGATGGTCTGTTGAATGACTCTTTTGCCGGCAAAGCCGATCAACGCGTCCGGCTCTGCTAAAATAATGTCTCCCAGCATCGGGAAACTGGCCGTGACGCCGCCCGTTGTCGGGTCTGTCAAAACCGCGATATACAGTCCTCCCTGCCGACTGTGTCTGCCAACGGCTGCAGATGTTTTGGCCATCTGCATCAAGGAAAACATCCCTTCCTGCATCCTGGCCCCGCCTGAAGCAGTAAAAGCAATGATCGGCATTTTCCTTTCAGCGGCAAATTCAAACGCCCGGGTCACTTTCTCGCCGACGACCGAGCCCATGCTGCCCATCATAAAGTTACTGTCCATCACCGCAATCACAGCATCCTGACCATGAATCTTGCCATACCCTGTCAGTACGGCTTCCGAAAGACCCGTTTTCTCCTGACCAGTGCTAATTTTCTCTGCATAACCATTAAAGTCCAACGGATTAACACTTTTCATATCCTGATTAATTTCTTTAAATGTTCCTGTGTCCATGATCAACTCGACTCTTTCCCAGGCTCCCATCCTGAAATGGTAGCCGCAGCGGACACAGACCTTGTGATTATTACTGAGATCCTTTGTATAGACGGTCTCTCCGCAATTCGGACATTTTGTCCACAGTCCGTTTGGAATAGCAGGCAAAACACTCTTTTCCCTCTGCCCTTCTATCTCCGCCGGTACCGGCTGACTATTATTCTGTTGTATGGTTAGATAACGCGGTTTCTTAAAAACCCTGTTCAATTTAAACATGAGCACCAACCGTAATCATTTTTTTATGGCTGTCATTACGCTCCATAGTCAAATTCTTTGGCAATGAAGGATGTGTCAATTTCTGCGCGGATAAATTTCGGGTTATTCAGAATCTGAAACAGGAATTCAATATTCGTGTCAATACCTTCAATGATAAATTCATCCAAGGCCCTACGCATTTTACCGATGGCTTCATTCCTGTCCTGGCCGTGCGTAATCAGTTTCGCAATCATTGAATCATAGGTCGGCGGGATATCATAGCCGCTATAGAGTGCGCTGTCCAGTCTTACACCATTTCCTCCGGGCCAGAAAAGGATATTCACTTTACCGGGGGACGGCCTGAATCCAAGTGCGGGATTCTCGGCATTGATTCGGCATTCAATGGCATGTCCGTGGACTTGTACATCGTCCTGTCGGATGTTTAACTGTTCTCCCGAGGCAATCTTCAGTTGTTCCTTCACAATATCAATTCCTGTAACCAGTTCGGTTACGGGATGCTCAACCTGGATGCGGGTATTCATTTCCATAAAGTAATAGTCACCGTTGTTGTCGAGCAAAAATTCGATGGTCCCGGCGCTCTTATAACCTACCGCTTGAGCAGCACGGACAGCAGTATCCCCCATTTTCTGCCTGAGCTCATCACTCAGAACGGTTGAAGGAGCCTCTTCGATGACTTTTTGATTTCTGCGTTGGATCGAACAGTCTCTTTCTCCGAGGTGAATGACATTTCCATAGTGGTCCGCCAGAATCTGAAATTCGATATGTCTCGGCTCCACCAGATATTTCTCTAAATACATCGAATCATCATCAAAGGCAGCCTGGGCTTCTTTCTTGGCCATATCATAAGCTTTTTTCAGTTCATCCCGGCTCCAGACAATCCGGATACCCTTGCCTCCACCGCCGGCCGATGCCTTCAGCATAACCGGATAGCCAATACGCTCTGCAGAAGCCTCTGCCTGTTTAAAATTGGCCAACACACCTTCAATACCGGGAACGAGAGGGACTCCCGCCTGACCCATGATCTGCCGGGCCTTTGCTTTATTCCCCATCATTTCAATCACTTCCGGGTCAGGACCAATAAATGCGATATGGCACGCTTTGCACATCTCAGCAAATTTGCTATTTTCTGCTAAGAAGCCAAATCCTGGATGGATGGCTTCCGCGCCCGTCAGAACCGTTGCACTAATAATATTCTTGGTATTCAGATAGCTGTCCTTTGCTCTGGCCGGTCCGATACAAACCGCCTCATCAGCAAGATCTACATGCAGGGAGTTCCGGTCAGCTTCCGAATAAACCGCAACTGTTGTAACTCCAATTTCCCTGCAGGCCCGAATAATCCGGACCGCTATTTCGCCTCTGTTGGCAATGAGTATTTTTTTGAACAAGTTTTCACCCACCAACTTTATTAACTGATAAAAAACTTAATTTCGGCTTCGACAGCTTTTTCCCCGTCAACCGTGGCAAGGGCTTTACCAATGCCGGCAGGGCCTTTGATTTTTATGATCTCTACTTCCAGTCTCAGCACATCACCGGGAAATACCTTCCTTCGGAACTTGGCATTGTCAATTCCGGTAAAATAAGCGAGCTTGCCCTGATATTTTTCCATTTTTAATAAAGCTACCGCACCAGCCTGAGCCAGCGCTTCAATAATGAGTACACCGGGCATTACCGGTTCTTGCGGAAAATGTCCCTGAAAAAAATACTCATTGATCGTAACATTTTTATAAGCAACGACCCTTTTACCTTCCTCAAGCTCTTCGACTCGATCCAGAAGAAGGAACGGGTACCGATGCGGAATAATCTCCTGAATCTCTTTGATGTTCAGCATCCTTACCTCCATAATAGTTCCGCTGCAGCCTTACCGCTACTTGGTATTAATTTCAAACAGTGGCTGGCCAAATTCGACCATTTGTCCGTCATTAACCAGAATGCTTAAGATTTGCAAGTCTTCTTCAGCTTCAATCTCATTCATCAGCTTCATCGCCTCGACAATGCAAAGCGTATCCCCTTTTTTGACTTTGCTGCCCACATTAACAAAGGGTTTCTCTCCGGGTGACGGTGCCAGGTAAAAGGTTCCGACAATCGGGGCATTGATCGTCTGCGGCGCTTCAGTTTTAGAACTTGGATGTTCCGGAGTCATCGCCTCTTTTCCAGCTGCAGCCCCGGGCATAAAGCTCTGTATGGGTTGAAGCGCAGGCTGAAACATGGGCTGAAGCTTTTCTTTCTTTAAAACAATTTTATAATCCTCTTGCTTTAACTCAAATCCAGTCAGCCCGGACTCATCGACCATTTTTATCAGTTCTTGAATTTCTTTTAAATCCATCACTTTATCCCTCTAACCACTTTTTTAAGATAATGGTAGCATTATGGCCCCCAAATCCAAGCGAATTGGATAGGGCGTAGGTCAAGTCCATGTTACGTCCGCAATTTGGCACATAATCCAGGTCACATTCCTCATCTTTAACCTGATAGCCAATCGTCGGTGGTACAAAGCCCTCCTGCAGTGCTTTGGCGCAGATAATCGCCTCTATAGCTCCCGCTGCTCCCAGTAGATGACCGGTCATTGATTTTGTCGAACTCACCGGTATTTGATAAGCTTTTTCTCCAAATATGGCTTTGATCGCTTCCGTCTCAAACTTGTCGTTGTACGGTGTACCTGTTCCATGCGGATTGATATAGGATATTTCGTCCGGACCAATCCCGGCATCAGCTAAGGCAAGCTTCATCGCTCTGGCCGCGCCTTCCCCTCCCGGTGCAGGTGCGGTCATATGGTAGGCATCGCAGGTAGCTCCATAACCAACTACTTCGCCATAGATTCTTGCATTCCTCTTTCTAGCATGCTCCAAAGATTCCAGAACCAAAATACCCGCACCTTCACCGATCACGAACCCGTCCCGCTCCTTGTCAAACGGGATGGAAGCCCTGTTGACATCATTGCTGTTGCTCAAAGCGGTCATGGAAGTAAATCCGGCTACCGCCAGAGGCGTAATCGGGGCTTCGGCACCACCGGTAACAATCATATCCGCTTGACCGTCTCTGATCTTCCAGAAAGCTTCCCCGATGGAATGCGTTGCCGAAGCGCAGGCTGTGACAATACTGTAGTTAATTCCTTTGGCACCAAGCTTGATCGCAATATTCCCTGAAGCCATATTACTGATCGCCATCGGAATAAAGAAAGGGGAAACCCTGCCAGGCCCTTTCTCGGTCAGTCTGCTGTGCTGTTCTTCAATCGTTAGCAGACCGCCTATCCCCGATCCAACCAAAACCCCTAATCTTTCCGGGTCGATCTCGGCTGCTTTCAGACCCGCGTCTTCATAAGCCTGCTCTGCCGCCACCACTGCCAACTGGCAGTAGCGGTCCATCCGTTTGGCTTCTTTCTTGTCCAAATGCATTTCAGGATCAAAATTTTTGATCTCCGCACCAATTTTTACTTTATGGTCCGTCGTATCAAAGGCTGTGATCGGACCTATTCCGCATTCTCCCTCTTTGATGCCCTGCCAGAATGTGGCTGCATCGTTGCCAAGCGGAGTAACCGCCCCAATTCCAGTAATAACTACGCGTGTTCTCATATTGTTGGTCTCCTCCTAAAATGCCATTCCGCCGTCAACGCTTATAACCTGTCCGGTAATGTATTCACCGGCGTCTGAAGCCAGAAATAAAACCGTATCGGCGATATTCTCCGGTTTACCGAACCTTTTTAAAGCAATGCTCTCTTTGGTCAGTTCTCTCACTTTATCCGATAACCCTGACGTCATATCTGTCTCGATAAAGCCAGGGGCTACAGCATTCACCGTGATGTTTCTGCTGCCGATTTCCTTGGCCAGGGATTTAGTAAGTCCAATCACACCGGCTTTAGCCGCTGCATAATTAACCTGCCCTGCATTTCCGAGAATTCCAACAACAGAAGTGATATTGATGATTCTGCCGCTTTTTTGTTTGACCATGATAGGAACGGCATGCCGGGTACAATTGAACACCCCTTTGAGGTCTACTTCTACAACTCGGTCAAAATCGTCTTCCGACATCCTCATGAGTAAGCCGTCGCGGGTTATCCCTGCGTTATTGACCAGGATATCAATGGTTCCAAATTCCGCTTTGGCCATCGCAATCAATTGTTCCGCTTCACTGAATACACTGACGTCTGCTTTTAGAACTAAGGCCCGCCCTCCGAGGTTTTCGATTTCCTGGGCAAGCTTTAATCCTTCCTGCTCGCTGCTTACATAATTCACTGCGATATTCGCACCTTGTTCAGCAAGCTTTAAAGCAATGGCTCTGCCAATACCCCTGCTGGCACCTGTAACAACTGCCGTTTTCCCCTTTAGCATATCCTGCCTCCTCCCGGAACTCAATATTGATTTCAATTACGTTCTTAATCATTAAAGTATTTCACCGCGGCTTCGAGAGATGTCGGGCCGTCGACATTCAGAACCTTCACGTTCTTGTCAATCTTTCTCGCGAAGCCTTTTAAGACACTTCCAGGTCCCAGTTCCACAAAGCTATCTACACCGTCGGCGAGCATCCTTCTGAAGGACATCTCCCAAAGGACGGAACGCATGACTTGTTGCGGCAATAGTTCCTTGACCGCCGACTTATCTGCCATATAATCTGCAGTAACATTGGAAATCACCGGAATCCGGGGGTCAGAAAATTCAATGCCTGCCAGCTCGTCAGCCAATCTCCGGGCCGCTGATTCGAGCAAGCCCGTATGAAACGGTCCGCTGACTTCTAGCGGGATCACCCTTTTGGCCCCGAGCTCCATAGCCCTGGCTGAAGCAGCTTGCAAGGCCTTGTTTTCCCCGGATATCACAACCTGACCTGGGCAGTTATAGTTGGCAATCCGTACAACCCCGAGGCTCTCAGCCGCAAGACAAGCCTCCTCGACCCCAGAGGTTTCCAAACCGAGGACTGCAGCCATCCCTCCAACACCCTGAGACACAGCCTCCTGCATATACCTGCCTCTGTTCCGGACCAGCTTCACAGCCGCCTCAAATGGCAATACACCGCTCAGGACCAAGGCAGAATATTCACCCAGACTGAATCCGGCTGTCAGATCAGGATTGATTCCCTGATCCATCAACGCCTTTGCGGCTGCCACACTGACTGTAAGAATGGCCGGCTGTGTATGTTCGGTTTTATCCAGTTCCTCTTTGGGGCCATTAAAACACAGGCCACTCAGCGAATATCCGAGCTCCTGATCCGCCAGGTCAAAGACCGCCCGCGAAACATCGTTATGCTGATAAAGTTCTTTGCCCATGCCAACATACTGTGAACCCTGGCCCGCAAAAATAAACGCTGTCTTTCTATCCATTCTTTCCGTATCCTCCAATAATATCCGATAATCATCCAAATGCGGGGGACAAAGGGATGGTTCTTTTGTCCCCGACACGTATCCCTTTAGCAGGTAATATTGTCAGGCTTAATAGCTTTCAGACGTTCCCCTGCCTGGGCAAACATTTCTTCAATAATTTCTTTACAGGTCTGTTCTTTTTTAATCAGACCTGCGATTTGCCCGGCCATTACGGATCCATAATCCGTATCTCCCTCTTTGACAGCCTTACGCAGCGCACCGGCGCCAAGCGTCTCATACTGCTCCAGAGGTGCCCCCGTCCTTTCCAGCTCTTCAAACTGCCGGGTAAGTTTATTTCTGAGGACTCTGACCGGATGACCTGTTGGCCTGCCTGTAACGACTGAATCGATATCTTTGGCTTTCAGGATTCTATCCTTATAGTTTTGATGCACGGTACATTCTTCGGCAGTTAGGAACCTTGTGCCAACCTGGACGCCGCTTGCACCCAACATAAAAGCTGCGGCAATCCCTCTGCCGTCACCGATTCCTCCGGCAGCAATCACCGGGATATTTACAGCATCAATCACCTGAGGAAGCAAGGCCATGGTCGTCAGTTCACCGACATGTCCGCCGGACTCTCCGCCTTCCGCCACAACGGCATCTGCCCCTTCCTTCTCCATCCTGCGGGCCAGCGCAACGGAAGGAACTACGGGAATGACCGTGATGCCGTTTTCTTTCCACATTTTGATATATTTTCCGGGACTTCCGGCGCCTGTTGTCACTACTTTTATCCCTTCTTCACAGACGAGACGGGCAATGGCTTCGGCATTCTCACTTAACAGCATGATATTGACGCCAAAAGGCTTGTCTGTCAGAGCTTTGGCCTTCCTAATCTCTTCTTTGACATATTCGACAGGTGCATTGGCCGCCGCAATGATACCGATTCCGCCGGCGTTTGATACGGCCGAAGCAAGTGAGCTGTCCGAAATCCAAGCCATACCGCCTTGGATCAGCGGGTATTTTACACCCAGTTTATGAAAAAAACCAAAGTTATTCATGCCATTCTCTCCTTCAATTCGTTCGCTTATTTATATAGTCAACCAGATCTGCTACGCTGATTAATTCTTCAAGATCTTCAGTCGGAATTTCAATCCTGTATACATCTTCCAGCTCCATGACAATTTCAAAAATGCTTAGAGAGTCAATTCCGAGGTCTTGCTGGAACTTGGTGGCCAACTGAATTTTCTCCGGTTCAGTCTCAATCTGGGAAGCGATAATCCTGCAGATCGTGTCAAAAGACATCATTTACCCCCTATGGTCCATTTAATCAGCATTGCACCATAGGTAAGTCCTCCTCCGAATCCGACAAGAACGAGCAGATCCCCTTTATGGATTAACTTCCCTTTGGCCATTTCATCCAGAGCAATGGGGATACTGGCACTCGAAGTATTCCCATAATTAGGAAGGTTGACATAAAACTTCGCCTGATCCACCTTCAGCTTTTTGGCCGCTGAATCAATGATTCGCAGGTTTGCCTGGTGCGGTATGATATGGTTAATGTCTTCCAGCGTATAGGGTGTTTTTTCAAGCGTCTTTAAAATGCACTCGGGTAAAATATTGACTGCAAATTTAAAAACTTCCCGTCCGTTCATTTTGGCATACGAAGGCTTCACTTCCCCGGCCTCAATAAAGATGTTCTTGAGCGGAAGGGCAGGACATTCCAAACACTCACCTTTGCTACCATCAGAACCAATTACTTCAGAAATAATGCCCTGATCTCCTCTTTTGATAACCGCCGCACCCGCTCCGTCTGCAAACAGAACACAAGTGCTGCGATCTTCCCAGTCCGTGATTTTGGAAAGGGCCTCAGCACCAATGATCAGTGCCTTCTGATACATCCCTGTTCTGATAAACTGGGAGGCAATGCTGAGTCCAAAAATAAAACCGGTACAGGCTGCACTGATGTCAAAACAAGCTGCCCGGCTGGCTCCGAGACTATTCTGGACAAAACATGCCGTTGATGGGAAAAAATAATCCGGTGTAACCGTGGCCACAATAATCAGATCAAGCTCCTCAGCAGCAACTCCGGCATCATCAAGTGCTCTGCGGGCGGCTGCGACTGCCAAATCCGCTGTGGTTTCCGTCAGTGAAATTCTGCGCTCTTTGATCCCTGTTCGGGTACTGATCCATTCATCGCTTGTATCAACAATCTTAGACAGATCATCATTCGTCACCCTGTTTTCAGGAACATAGCTGCCAGTGCCAATTATCTCGACATCATACATATTTCCAAGTTTCCTTTTCTCTTCATATTATTTCGTTTATTATCATTCCATGATGAATCCTTCTGTTGGTTTACCTTTTCATATACCTTTTGTTCTTCCCTTGTTTAAGGATTAAAGGAATACTTCGAATCAAAAAATTCAGTGAGTTTCTGCAATGATCCAATTAAAATATTCTCCTGTTCCCCTAATCCAAGAAGCATATGCTTGACCATATCCAGATGAAATTTTTCATGGATCCTGTAGGCAAGCTTTCCTCTTCGGGTCAGACTGATCCTGACAATTCTCCGGTCGGCCTCATCCCTTTGTCTGGAAACGTACTCCTTTTTAACAAGGTTATTAATAAAAGAAGTAAGCGCTCCGACAGTGATACCCAGATCGGCGGCAACCTGAGACATTGTCCTCTCCTGATACATTCCAATCGCTTCGATCGCATGCAGTTCTGAGATAGACAGATTATTCAATGGTCCTTTCTTAATCTCATTCTGCTCTACATCTAGAATTTGATTAAATGTTCCAATCAGAAGTTCATTTAAAACAGTACGAATATTTGTTTCCAACCTCTCACTTCCTCTCAGCGCATAATCAAAGTTTACCTCATTTTTAATTTGGTTGTCAAATATTTTAGTATTCAAACCAACTTGCATATCTCCTGGTTTAGTCTGAATATTTTTAGAGGATTTTCACTATCCCCTTTATGGATTTTCTTATTCTAGCCTTAAAGGCGAAAAAAATTTGAGGTTCGGTTTGTCCTTCTGTCCGGCGGACAGGTAATCCTTTCATACAATGAGAAGAGAAAAAATATCTGCGGGGAGTGAACTTCCATGACCTGTCCGAAAGGAACAATCTCATATCAGATCAAGCCGGGTGATACTTTTTATAGCCTTGCCCGCAAATTCAATACAACTGCAGAGGCAATTGCATCGGTGAACACAGGAGTAAACCCGAATAACCTGAAACCGGGGGTCTTGATCTGCATTCCAATCAGGAGGAGCGTTGTTTCATGTCCACCAGCGAACCGTTATGTTATCAAAGCAGGTGATACCTTTTCCAAATTGGCTGATAAATACCACCTTTCAACAGCTTCGCTTATCTCACTGAACCCCGGAGTCGATCCCACGAACCTGCGAATTGGCCAGATGATCTGTCTTCCTGTCAGGAGACGGAGAAGATCCCACTAAGGACTATGTGATCAAAGATATAAGAAGTGACAGAACAAATAAATTCCAGAAGGATTCCACAGCAGCCATGATTTGTGTCCCGCTTTTTTCCGGTGTCACATTAAAAGTTTCCCCCACTGAAATACTACCAATGCTTAAAGAAAGAAACGAAATAAACTGAGTTACACGCGTTTTTCCGATTGTCCCGGAAAAAGAAGATGGATAAAGCGTGTAGACCAGATTAAAGAGCAGCGCAAAAAACAGAATGATTGTGATCAACGGAAAAATAATATCCTTTAATTTGGCATCTTTACTTTCATCGAGGGTTAACGTTTCGAAGATATAAGCCCCGGCACCCAGAGAAGCAATGACCGCATAGATGTTAACAAAAAAAATAAATTTGGAATATCCGCTGCTAAAACTGCGTCCGTGCAAACTGAATCCGACAGTGAGTGCGGCCGCAGCTCCAAAAATCGCCGGCGTAAGCAACATCGGATTGGCCCTGGAGGGGACCGGAGGTTTAAAGAGAGGATAGATACCGTTATTCCAGCTATTTTGCTGCATTGGACAGCCCCAAAGCTTTCTAGGATTGCCCGGCTGCGGTTGATAATGATTTACCGGATTGCTGTGGGCATATCTGTAATTAAAGTCATTCGTGTGAGTCACCCCATTCCAGAAAATGATCATGACAATAATAATATATGCGGCCTTATTCAATAATTTTCCATTTATGCTAACCTTATAAAAAAAGACGCCGAAGCATCTTTAGAAACTTATTGACTTTGCTATCACATAGTAAATTAATTTTTGTTCATAATAATAAATATAAATGCCAAAAATTTAGAGTTATAGATACTCGCCCAAGGAGGTGAAATAAATGGGTTCAATTAAATGTACAGTTACCGAGTGTCATTACAATAAAGATGTCATGTGCGATGCACCGATGATTCAGGTGAATCACAGCGGGGTCAGGTATTCCCAAGGCTCGGAAGAAACACAGTGTGATACCTTCAAACCTCAGAAGTAATGAATACCAGGTGTATGAAATTTCAAAGCCCATGTTCGCATTATGTCACCGTGCTATGATACGAACATGAGCTTTTATTTTATTGTTTCCTGTAAACCGTTCCCTGAAACATGGCGATGAGATTATCTTTCTCATCTGTGACTTCAACCAGATAGGTCGCTATTTTTCGGTTTAGGGACACTTCTTTGGCCCTGGCGGTGAGTATTCCCAGACCGGCAGCTTGACAATAGGTAATACTGACATTTACGGCAATTGCCGTACCCTCCCGGGAATTCGACGCTGCAGCGAGTGCCGAATCCGCCAGCGTAAAAATGGCTCCTCCCTGAACAATCCCAAGCGAATTCAAATGGTGCTCGTCTATCTTTAACCTGGCCTCAGCCGCTCCGGCTTCGGCTTTGAGTATTTCTATTCCTACATATTTTGCAAAAATATCCTTACGCATTTCCTCTAATATGTTATCCATTTTGTCATCCTTTCTGCCGAATTGGCGTGAACCAACGGAAGTTCAAACCAGAAATGGCTTCCCTTTCCCTCTTGACTGTCAAATCCAAGATTTCCGCCCATCAGTTCAATCAATTCTCTGGCAACAGGCAACCCAATCCCGGTGCCTTCGATTAAATGGTTGATATTTGATGCCCTGAAAAAAGGATCAAATATTTTACCCTGTTCTTCCAACGGAATGCCTAAGCCACTATCGATGATGCTGAACCGCAGCCACCCATCAAACTCCTGACAGCTAAATCCAATGATTCCATTATCATAACTATATTTAATCGCATTTGAAAAAATATTCAGCAGCACTTGTTTTAAACGAACCTGATCTGCCGCAACACAATAATTTTCATATGGAGAATACGCTGCCGTGATCGCAATTGCTTTCAGATCAGCAAGAGGCTTGATTAAATTAATCGAAGCTTCTACGATGGGTTTGACTTCTACCGGTTTAATTACGACATCAAATTTGCCTGTCTCAATCTTCACAAGATCAAGAACCCCATTAATCAGGTCAAGCAAATGGCTCCCCGCTTTATATATTTCTTTGACACTCTGCTTCTGGAATTCGTTTAAAGGAGCCTCCGTATCAATCTCCAGAATTTGAGCAAAGCCCATAATCGCATTCAGAGGTGTTTTAAATTCGTGACTTATACTTGAGAGGAATTCCGATTTGGCCAGGCTTGCCCGTTCAGCCTCCTTCATAGCTGAAATAAGCGAATTTTCCAGGGCCTTCCTATCGGTAATATTCCTTACAGAGATGGAAACGCTATGCTTGTCATTATCAATAAGGGCTACCCGTGCCTGATACCAGCGGATCCCTTGTGGAGTGTTCAGAAAATACTCAAATACCTCCGGCTCCTTGCTTTGAATAGCACGGCTGATCAAGGTTATGTTAATCTTTGCGGTCTCCTCATCCATAACGGAACAAAAGGAAGAACCAATGATTTCAGCGACCGGTCTGACCAAAACATGCTGATCATTGGCCCAAACATTTTGAACAATGCCGAATTCATCAACTTCAAAAATCGCATCATCAATAGATTTAACCAGGGCCTGCAGATTTTTTTCCTTATTTCTGAGTTCAGACTGGTAAACCGATAGATTCGAATCAAGATAATGCAGCCTTTTACCCAATTGTACGACTGAGACTGCCGTATCCTGCAGCTCTTCAATGAAGAATTCTGGTTGTTCCTGGTGGTACTGTCCTGTGCCAATATCAAGGACCATCTGCTTAATCCCGGCCAGAGGCTCCGAGATTGCCTTGTTTATTTGATGGGCTTTCACGTATATCATAATGATAAATATCCCATCAAAAATAAGAAGACCTACAATGATAAAACGGCCAATACGGTACAATTGATCGTTTAAGCCATTCAGTCCAGCATAGAGATTTTTTTCCTGACCGGCTGTCAGCATACCTGATACTTCTTTTTGCAGCCAAAAGTGTGTAAGAACAAAAATAGCAATAAACACCAACCCTGTGATCGTCAATGGAATGAGTGCTTCGCGGACGTAAGTACGTAATATCCACCGGAAAAGCGATAGCTTTCTTTTTGACTCTTTTGACTTCATTCCAACACCGCCGTTTATTGCATTCAATGATATTGCAAAAAGAAAATTATTTATAGATCTCAGTAATTTCCCTGATTACCGGCATGATTTTCATAAAATGATCGACAAGGGAAGGATCGAAGTGCGTGCCTCTACCTTTTTCTATCTCCTCTGAAGCTTCATCGATTTCCCACGCCTTTTTGTAAGGACGCTCCGAAATCAAAGCATCAAACACATCGCAAATGGCGGTAATCCGTCCCACCAGCGGAATTCCTTCTCCCTGAAGTCCGTTTGGATAACCGCTTCCATCCCATTTTTCATGATGATACAGCGCAATCTGCTCAGCAAGCTTAATCATTTCCGCTGAACTGCCGGCTAGGATTTGAGCCCCTTTAACGGTATGGGTCTTCATTTTTTCCCAATCATCAGGCGTGAGTTTACCTGGTGTCAGCAGTACTTCGTCGGGAATGCCAATTTTCCCGATATCATGCAGCGTACTGGCATGAAACATTAGTTCACAGTCTTTTTCCGGCAGTCCATAGGCTTTGCCAAGTTCATACGTGTATTTGCTCATTCGCACAATGTGATTTCCTGTCTCGCTGTCCCGGAATTCTGCGGCTCTCGCCAGCCTGTGGATCAGTTCGACCTGCAGATCTTCCAGTTCTTTTGTTCTCTCTTGGACTTTATTGACTAGTCTGCGATTGTTCTGTTTGATTTCGTTGTTCAGTAAACGTATTTCCAGTATATTTTTGATTCGCATCAGAACTTCAGCATAATCGAAAGGCTTGCCAATAAAATCTTTGGCGCCAAGCGTCAATGCCTTCAGTCTGTGTTCCTGATCGTTGTAGGCTGTAATTGCAATAATGGGAAGGAAGTCATCCTCTTTGACTGCATTTAACTGCTCCATGACCTCAAATCCGTCAAGATAAGGCATCCTTAAATCCATTAAAATCAGATCGGGATAATGCTCCCGATATAAGGATAGGGTTTCCCTGGAATCAGTGGTGGACATGATATTGCTGTATCCCGACATCTTTAACAGTTTTTCAAGTAACAAAATATTTACGGAATTATCGTCGACAATCAGTATTCTGGCCCTTGAAATACTATCAGTATTTATCTTCATCCGCCTCCCAATCTTTCACATGTCAACTGCTTATTAACAAGGACTTTTTCCAGTTAGCCGGTCGGCTGGTCACTATATCTTAATATACCTCATTCTTATGGGAAATTCTAGATAAAAAATGTTTATCCTTGGAATCTCTACAATTTTTTCTCTAACATTTTTGCAGAAAGTAAGCTATAACAGATATATTCAATATGATCAGGACAGGGATGCCGTATACAAAGGCCTTATGCTGAGTTTTATGCCTAAAGAAACGCATGGCCAGATAGATCCCGGGAGCACCGAATATCAGTCCTGTAAGAAAGAAATGGCGTTCAGGAACCCGTCGACCTCCCCGTTTGGCCTTATATTTATCCCACCCTATAACGGTAAAACCATAAATATTTACCAGGATAATATATCCCCATATAAGCCAGATACACTCCACATCTGCAGCCTCCCTTGTTAGCTAGTAACATTCATGATCAAAATCATACCATGAATAAAGTAGAAAAAAAATACGCAGGAAGATGCCTGAAAAGATATTGAGACTTAATAGGACAAAATTTAAAGATTAATAGAAAAGATACTGAGACGTTTGAAAAATCAGGCAGAATACTTTATACTTTGTTTTGACAATTTGCATTTTTTTAGTTATACTAAGTATTGCTCGTTAATATTTGAGGGATTAGAAGACCTTCTCGACTGCCTCAGGCTCAGGGAAGATGTCGAATCAACTTCCAATGAGGCGGGTAATAAATCTAGGAGGTCATTTATGTATAATGACAAAACACTAAGTTGTAAAGACTGTGGCCGTGAATTCACTTTTTCTGCATCCGAGCAGGAATTCTACGCTGAAAAAGGATTTACGAACGAACCAGGCCGCTGCCCCGAATGCCGTTCAGCAAGAAAAGCGCAGAGCAGAAATGGTGGCTATTCACGCCCTCAACGTGAAATGTTTCCTGCTGTTTGTTCCGCTTGTGGCAAAGAAACCACAGTACCTTTCCAACCTACTGGTGACAAACCTGTTTATTGCCGGGATTGCTACCAACCCCGCTCCAGAAACAACTGGTAATTTAATTGTTATCAGACCCTTCCGGGTATCTTACCTGGGAGGGTTTTTGTTTTGGGAGCCTATTTATTTTTTATGATTAATTTTCCATTTTACCCCCTTGACTACCAGATATAGTATCTGTAAACTTGATATAGTACTACTTGTAGTCTGCTAACCGGATTTATCGTCCGAATGAATTTTGGAGGTATAAACATTGCGTAACAATACGGAAGTCTGGAAAAAGTGGCCCAAAGCCAATCTTTCGCCGAATGCCAGAGTTGTCCTGGAACGGAGATATTTGAAGCAGGAAAATGACCAAAAATGTGAGACGCCGGAAGCCATGTTTTACCGGGTTGCTTCGGTCATTGCCGGCGCTGAAGAAAAGTATGGTAAGAATCCGCAGGAAATTCAGGATTTGACCAAAGAATTTTACACCGTCATGGCTAATTTGGAGTTTATGCCGAATTCACCAACACTGATGAACGCCGGGCGTGACCTTGGACAGTTAAGTGCTTGCTTTGTTTTGCCGGTCGGGGACAGTATGGAGGATATATTTGATGCACTGAAACATGCAGCAATCATCCATAAGTCAGGTGGCGGAACAGGCTTTAACTTTTCCCGGCTGCGCCAGAAGAACAGCATGGTGCGTTCCACCGGCGGGGTTGCTTCCGGTCCTGTTTCGTTTATGAAAGTTTTTAATGCCGCTACGGAGGCTGTCAAGCAAGGAGGAACAAGACGCGGTGCCAACATGGGCATTCTTCGGATCGACCACCCGGATATACTAGAATTTATCAGCTGCAAAGAAGATAACCGGGATATCAACAATTTCAATATTTCGGTTGCTGTAACGGAATCATTTATGAAAGCTGTGGAAAATAACACCGAATATGATCTGATTGATCCCCATTCGGGTAAGCCGGCAGGCAAGCTCCCTGCCAAACAAGTTTTCACTAAAATTGTGGACCATGCTTGGCGGAACGGCGAGCCGGGCATGATCTTTATTGACCAAATGAACCGAGATAATCCGACGCCGCATGTCGGTGTGATTGAGGCTACCAACCCCTGTGGCGAACAACCCTTACTCCCCAATGAAGCGTGCAATCTTGGCTCCATTAATTTAAAACTAATGACGGCGGAAAAGGACGGAAAGACCGTCATTGACTGGGAGCGTTTGGGTTACGTCACAAGACTCGCAACCCGTTTTCTCGATGATGTGATTGATGTTAACCAATATCCTCTTCCTGTGATCGAAGAAATGGTCAAAGGAAATCGTAAAATTGGCCTGGGTGTAATGGGTTTTGCAGATTTGCTGATTCTTCTGCAGACATCCTATATTTCCGAAGAAGGCACAGCCTTCGCCGAAAAGATTATGGAATTCATCCGTACCGAATCCCGTATAGAGTCCCAGCGACTGGCCAAGGAACGCGGTACCTTTCCTAATTATCAGGGTTCCATTTATGACGGCAAGATTGAATTACGCAATGCTACACTGACTACGGTTGCCCCGACAGGGACGATATCGATGATCTGCGGTTCTTCCAGCGGCGTAGAGCCACTTTTTGCTGTGGCCTATACCAAAACGGTCATGGACGGTACGGCTCTTATTGAAGTCAATCCGCTTTTTGAAGATTATGCGCATAAGTATGGTTTTTACTCAAAGGATCTTATGGCCAAAATTGCCGAACGCGGTAACGTCTCCGGTTTGCCGGAAGTCCCGGAATGGGTACAGAAGGTCTTTGTTACTGCACAGGAGATCTCTCCTGAATGGCATATCCGGATTCAGGCTGCTTTTCAAAAATATACGGATAATGCGGTTTCCAAAACCATTAACTTTGCGAACTCAGCTACCTGCAAAGATGTTGCAGAAGCGTTTCGCCTGGCCTTTGAGCTTGGCTGCAAAGGTATTACGGTCTATCGGGACGGCAGCCGTGAGCAGCAGGTTCTTTCTGCCGGAACGAAAGAAACTACCAATCCGGCGGCTGATTCCAAAACAACGGCTGAACCCGGGACAACTGCAAAACCCGAGACCACCGCTGAATCTGAATTAACCGTATCTGCACCGGTGCCGACCATTAAGCCGAGGCCCCGCCCACCGGTGACTGTCGGCGTCACTGAAAAGATTAAAATTGGCTGCGGTAATCTCTATGTTAGCGTAAACGCCGATGAAACCAGTATCTGTGAAGTGTTTACCAATACGGGAAGAGCCGGCGGCTGTTCCTCCCAATCCGAAGCAACCTCACGTCTAATCTCAATTGCGATGCGTTCGGGCATCTCTGTTGATGCTATCATTGAGCAGATTCGTGGAATTCGCTGCCCCGCCTGTATCCGAAGAGAAGGTGTCAACGTCACCTCGTGCCCTGATGCAATTTCGCGGGTAATCAAAAAGTATAAGGATATCGGCGTAAACGGTAATTCTGCAATTATCAACCGCAATAAAACGGAAGAACCTATTCTTTCGGATGATTTGAAAAAAACTGAAAAAGCTGTCATTAAAAAAGCTCAGGCCACCGTCGCGATCGACAATGCCTGCCCTGAATGCGGAATGCCCGTAAATCACGAAAGCGGCTGCATGGTCTGTATTCACTGCGGATATTCCAAATGCGGGTAAAATAACGACTTCTAAAAAAATACACAGTCATCATTTTCCATTGATGACTGTGTATTTTTTTAAACAAATTTCAGAAACTACATGTAACAAATCATTTTGGTGAGGTGAATCACACGATGGCAAAAGACAGACGTAAAGTCAAAGAAATACTGACGACCAATAACTCACTTGCCTGGGGCCACCTGAACAATGCCCATCCGATGCCGGCAGGTTCGATTGCTTTTACCGGTCTTCAGACCATCGGCCGGATGGCTGAAGATCGAAGACGGTCCCCGGATAAAGCGTAGCGGAGGAATAGAAACGTGGTCAATAATAAAAAGAAGGAAACTTTTATGGCGAACCCTGTTGAGAAACATACCACCGCCGCCTGGAACAGCCGCTTTGAAACAAAGAAGCCTGTATCAAACGTAGGCATTCCTGGAGAGCTTGAAGTCCATGATGCCAAAGAATATGTGGATTCCAATGAAAAATAAATCACAGTCGTATTTCTTGCAGTAAATCTATTGCTGAGCGTCAGAGCAACGAAAAAGCAAAGGGAACAAACCGCTGTTAAAATGGCCGTTGTTTCATAGACAGAAGTTCATCTTCTTTCAATAACTGAAAGGGCCGTTGCCGAACGAATGGAAGTAAATTCGTCTGTAACGGCCCCATATATTTTCGGACCTGAAGAATCTCCAAGCGCTTGGAAATTCTTCAGGTCCGAAAATTATTTTGTATCGAAGATTCTTGCCGGAAGGCTTGACAACTTGTCATGCGATGTAAGTACGTATTTTCAAGCTTAAGGCGTAGATTTTTGCCGGCCGGATACCGGATGATTGTAAGTTAGGATTGGGATGTTGCCATCTTCCGGTAGCTCTCATAACGTTCAGCCGCATGTCGTTCCGCTAAGTGAAACATATCTTCTGCAATCTCGGGGAAAACATTTTTCAAAGAAGCATAACGGATCTCGCTTTCCAAAAATTCTTTAAAGTTCCCTTTAGGTTCTTTGGAATCGAGGATAAACGGGTTTTTACCCTGCTGCTTAAGATCCGGATTGTACCTGTAAAGATGCCAGTATCCTGCTTCGACCGCTTTTTTTTGCTGAGCCAGGCTCATCCCCATTCCGTTTTTAAGGCCATGATTGAAGCAAGTGGAATAGGCAATAACCAGGGACGGACCTCGATATCTTTCAGCCTCTGTAATCGCTTTGATTGTCTGAATCATATTCGCGCCCATCGCAATCTGAGCGACGTAAACATAACCATAGGACATCGCCATCATGCCAAGATCCTTTTTCCGGATCTTTTTGCCTGCGGCAGCAAACTTAGCAATCGCGGCCGTCGGGGTCGCTTTGGAGGACTGCCCGCCTGTATTGGAATAGACCTCCGTATCCATCACAAACAGGTTGACATCGTCCCCGCTGGCCAGGACATGATCGACACCGTTATAGCCGATATCATACGCCCAGCCGTCTCCGCCGATTGCCCAAACCGAGCGTTTGACGAGATAGTCCTTTCTCTTCAATATTTCACGGATAAGCGGATGACTCGGTGCAGCATTGCTGTTCAATGCCTGAAGCACTTTGGCGGAAGCGGTCAGCGACCTTTCCCCGTCCTGGTACGTATCGAGCCATTCTCTAAAAACGGTCTTAATTTCTTCGGAAAGTTCCATCGTTAAGGCTTCCTGCATCAGGGCGAAAATTCTCTCTCTGATCTGCAAAGCGCCAAGGTACATGCCGTATCCGTACTCCGCGTTATTTTCAAAAAGTGAATTGGCCCAAGCTGGCCCTCTGCCCTCGGCATTGGTCGTATACGGAATGGAAGGGTAACTTCCTCCCCAAATCGAGGAACAGCCTGTCGCATTGGCAATCATCATTCGTTCCCCAAAGAGCTGGGTCAGCAGTTTGATGTACGGCGTTTCCCCACAGCCCGGACAAGCGCCGTTAAACTCCAGGAGCGGACGGATAAACTGGCTTCCCTTCAAGATATAGCGGTCGATCCGGTCTTCCTTGGGCCGGATGGACAATGCATATTCCCAGTTTTCCGCTTCCATTTCGATTTCGTGCTCGGCCGGTTTCATGATTAATGCTTTTCCCGGAGCAGGACAAATGTCGGCACAGTTCATACAGCCCGTACAGTCCAGAGGCGCAATCTGTATACGGTAATGCAGGCCCTCCAGTCCTCTTCCGGTAGCTTCTTTCGTTTTAAATGTCTCCGGTGCCCGGTCCTTTTCCTGATCATCCAATAAAAAGGGCCGGACAGTTGCATGCGGACAAATATAGGAGCACTGATTACACTGTATGCATTTGTCAATCTGCCATTCCGGGATCTGGACTGCGATACCGCGCTTTTCATAGGCTGTTGTCCCCAAAGGCGTGGTCCCGTCTTCCATCCCCAGAAAGGTGCTGACAGGAAGCTCATCTCCTTCAGAACGTGCAATGGGCCGGTGAATTTTCTTGATAAACTCCGGCTCTTCTTTTCGTTCCGTTTTTTCGTCCTGAGCGTTTTCCCAGGAAGCAGGCGCTTCTATTCGGATAAGCCGGTTGATACCTTGGTCGACGGCAGCCTTATTCATATCGACGATCTTCTGCCCTTTCCGGGCGTAGGTTTTTTCTATCGAGCTTTTCAAGTACCGGACAGCATCTTCAATCGATATGACGTTCGCAAGCTTAAAGAATGCTGCCTGCATCACCATGTTGATCCGGCCGCCCAGCCCAATCTGGGAAGCAATATCAATTGCATCGATCACATAAAAATGGATGTTATTTTGAAAGATCGTTTTCTTCAGGTCCGCTGGAAGATGCTCTTCCAGTTCATCCACACTCTGCCATGGGCAGTTCAGAACGAAGGTACCGTTTTTTTTGATTCCTTTCAGGAGATCATAATGATAAATAAACGATTGATTGTGACAGGCAATGTAGTCTGCACTGAAGACTAAATAGCGCGATTTAATCGGTTTTGTGCCGAACCTGAGGTGGGAAACTGTTGTCCCTCCCGATTTCTTGCTGTCATATGAGAAATAGGCCTGGGCATAAAGGTCGGTATTGTCGCCTATAATCTTTACCGCCGATTTGTTTGCTCCGACAGTCCCATCGGAACCAAGCCCCCAGAACTTGCAGTTGATGGTCCCTTCCGGGGTTGTATCCAGCCATTCACCCTCCGGTAAGGAAGTATCGGAAACATCATCTACAATCCCGATGGTAAAATGATTCTTTGGTTTGTCCTGCTTCAGATTCTGGTATACCGCCAGGATCTGAGAAGGCGTTGTATCTTTGGATCCTAGCCCGTACCTCCCCCCCACGATAACCGGCTGATGGACTATTGGCTCCGGAGTCCCATCCGAGGTGTGCCTGAATAATTCCAGAATATCGAGGTAGAGCGGTTCGCCTAAAGCTCCCGGCTCCTTGGTACGGTCCAAAACCGCGATTTTTTTGACGGAAGCCGGGAGTACAGCAAAGAAATATTTTGCCGAGAATGGCCGGTAAAGATGAACGATCACCATCCCGACCTTCTCCCCTCTCTTCTGCAGAACGTCAATCGTCTCTTCAACCGTGTCACAGACTGATCCCATCGCCACAATGATATTTTCGGCATCCGGTGCTCCATAATAATTAAAAGGGTGATAGACCCGCCCCGAAATTTTTTCTATTTCCCGCAGATAGCCTTCTACAATATCCGGGACCTTCTCATAAAACGGATTGGAAACCTCCCTGAACTGAAAGTAGACATCCGGATTCTGCGTTGATCCTTTTACAACGGGGTGTTCAGGACATAAGGAATGATCCCTGAAATCCTGAAGCGCCTGATCGTCTACAATTTTTTGGATCGCTTCCTGTTCAATTAAGCTGATTTTTTGATACTCGTGCGACGTACGAAATCCGTCAAAGAAATGAAGAAACGGAATTCTGGATTGGATGGCGCTCAGATGAGCGACATATCCCAAATCCTGTGCTTCCTGGACATTGGTTGATGCCAAAAGCGCAAAACCTGTCTGCCTGCAGGCCATGACATCCTGATGGTCGCCGAAAATGGACAGCGCATGAGTTGCCAGTGCTCTGGCACTGACATGAAATACAGCTGGCAGCAGTTCCCCGGCAAGCTTGTACATATTCGGAATCATCAGCAGCAGACCCTGAGAAGCGGTGTATGTAGTCGTCAGCGCTCCTGAAGCGAGTGATCCGTGAACGGCTCCCGCAGCACCAGCCTCAGATTCCATTTCCACGACTTTTACAGGCTGACCGAAAATATTCTTTTTGCCGTGCGCCGACCATTCATCAATACCTTCGGCCATTGGAGATGACGGAGTGATCGGAAAGATGGCGGCAACTTCAGTCAGGGCATAGGACGCCAGTGCTGCAGCTTCATTGCCATCCATCGTGGCCGTTTTCATTGGCATCAAAAGACCTCCTTTAAGCTTAATCTTGATCCATATTTGTGATCTGTTATAAATTGATGACCCAGTACCTCGTCAACTCGGTACTTAGCTTTATGATCTATATTATTGATACTTTCCAGCGAAAAATGCACAGAAGTGCAAACCAGTCCATTTTGCAAAAAATTACAAAAAAATACTGCCAATAGTACGTTACTATTCGCAGTGTCTCAAGGCTTATCGTTAATCTTATTTTTGGTCTTTCATCAAATATTTTACCGAGGAATCTAATCCAGAAAATCCTCTAAATCTTCAATCGTCGCTTTCAGCGCCGTAATCCTTTGTTCCTGTACCGTAATAATATTATGCAGCGTTTTTTTGGCCTGAGTAACATCCTGCTCTTTTTTAGCCTTTCTGAGATCAACAACTTGCTGCTGAACGTCACCTAACTGGCCATCTATCTCAGCTTTATCTTCCTTGAGCGTTTGTAAAAAGTCTTTCAGCGGAGCAAGCAGGGCTTTCATCTGTTCATCGGTCAGATTCCCATTCTGTTGCCTAAGATCATTGATCTTGGCAACTGCGTTATTGCGAAGCTGAATCAATTGATTGCGCAAATGGATCGTCTCTGTTTTATTGGCACGGATTTCATCAAATAAGGGTTTGAGTTCCTTCTGCCATTGTTGGACAGTCTTGCTTTCGAAATTCTGTTTATTTGACGTGCCATCCGTTATTTTATCTGTCTTGGCAAAAACAAGCGCACTATTAAGGATTAAGCAAATACTCATAACAGCCAGTACCACAATTTTTATTCTTTTCATATTGCTTCCTCCCTACAATCATTTCAGATCATTTTCCTCAATATCATCCATTGCATTCACAGTGTTAATGATTTCATCAAGCTCTCTGGAAATTTCGTCTAATACAGCTTCTTTTTCTTCATCTGCCGACCGTGTTCCTGATTTTGCGACCACTGAAATTTCTTGATTATCAGATTCCTTATTTTCTGTACCGTCTATTTCCGCTCCATCGGTTCCTGCTTCATCAATTTCTACTCCATCACTTTGCACCTGATCGTCTTCGTTCGCGGGTTGCTGCCCTTCAGTCTGAACACCGTTTCGCGGCGCTTCAAAATTCTTCGACTGATCCGTTTGGCCCGAGCAGCTGCTCAGCATGATAACAAGGAAAAGAATTAGGAATGTTGTTAAGAACACTCTACCTTTCATCCCTACCCTCCTGGTACTTCAGGCAGGCAGACCATCGGTCTACAGCCTTATTTTACAGAAAAAATATCAAAGCAAAACAGATAAGTTGTAAATAATACGTAAAATTATGACCGTACTTTTTAAAATTCTATGTACTAGCCAGGGAAGAAAATCACAATCTCCGTTCCCTGCCCATCGGTGCTGGAAGCGCTAATTCTACCGCCATGCTTCTCAACCAGCATCTTGGTGATGTTAAGACCAAGACCGGTTCCGCCTTCCACCTCCTGCCGAGATCTATCTGCCCGGTAGAATCTCTCAAAAATAAATGGCAGATCTTGTAGTGCAATTCCCTGCCCGTTGTCCTGAACACTCAATTTAATCCCGCAGTCTTCCGGTGTTGCAGTCAGTTTGATTTTTCCGTTCTTTCCGGTATATTTTAGCGCATTATCCAGGATATTGATCATGATCTGTTTAAAACGCTGCTGATCCGCATAGATTTCCAGTCCGTCCGGACAATCCATCATCAGCTCTATGTTTTTAGGATTTTTTCTCATCCCTGTGTTTTCCAGAATCTCCTCCAGGGTATTCCGAACCAGGAAATACTTCCTGGCAAGCGTAATCTCCCCTGTCTGAATTTTCGCTGATTCCAGGATTTCACCTGTTAGCCCCATCAAACGGTTTGTTTCCGTTTTAATGATATTCAAATACTTTGGATAATCCTGAGGTTTCACCAATCCATCCAGCATTCCCTGGACAAAACCGTTGATCGATGTCAGCGGAGTTCTCAGATCGTGGGACACACTTGCCATAAAATCACGCCGCATATTTTCGGCCGTACTGATTTGGTTTTTCATATTATTGAAGGCTTTTGCCATCTTTTCCAGCTCATCACCTGAATGAACTGCCAAATCATTGATCTGCTCACCGGCAGCCAGCTGTATAGCTCCCTCTTCCATGATCTTCAACGGCCTTGTGATTTTAAGAGCTGTCAGATAAATCATGATACCGCTTAAGAAAATTGCTGCCAGCGCAGAACACCATATGATCATATTGATCTTTTGAATATAAGCATAAATTTCGTCAAGCGGAGCAAAAAACAGAACAGCTCCTTCAATCATGCTACCCTGGCCGTAGGGGACCCCTAGAAAGGCTACATCTGCGGCAAACCTGTCCGAGTATTGCTTTTTCCTGGAAATCTCCTTGCCCTGCAGGATACTTTTTAAATCTTCAAACAGGTATGCATCTAGCAGTTTCTTATCCAGTACCAGATTCTTATTCGCAAGAACCTCCTGATTCAGCCGGATTACATAAATCCGCGAACCCGTCATCGAACCCAGAATATCGAGTGAATCATTTAGTTCCGAATAGGTTATCTCAGCCTGCTCATACTTCCCGAGCAGCAGAACCGTTTCGTCTGCCGCAGCATGCATTTCTTGCTGCTTTTCCCCGAATACATAGTTATTAAACGCATAAGAGAGAAGAACGGCAATGATAGCCATCACCGCAATAATCAAGATCAGATAGGTAAAAAACAGTTTTGAGAAAATTGTTTTCTTAACCATCAATCTCCAGTTTGTATCCTACTCCCCAGACGGTACTGATCCGGCAATTAGGACAAATACCCTCCAGTTTTTCTCTGAGTTTATTGATGTGAACATCAACAGTCCGGGTATCTCCTTCATATGAATAGCCCCAGACTTTTTCCAGCAGCTGGTCTCTAGTAAAAACTATATTTCTGTTCTTGAGAAGGAAATACAGCAGCTGGATCTCTTTCGGCTTCAGTTCTATTTTTTCGCCTTCCAGTCTGGCCTCGTAACGGTTCATATCCACCTGGATATTTCCGATATTCAGAACATTGGTTTCGGCTTGTTGATCTGCTCTATCCTTCGTTTCATTTCCTTGAACGTTTTTTAGTCTGGCTTTGACCCTAGCCACCAGTTCTCTCGGTTCAAAAGGTTTCACAATATAATCATCGACGCCGAGTTCGAACCCTTGAATCTTATCTTCCATCAAATCACAGGCAGTCAGCATAATGATCGGAACAGAGCTGAGCTGTCTGATCATTTTACAGACTTCCCATCCGTTAATGACCGGCAGCATGATATCGAGAATCACTAAATCTGTTTTTTCTGTTCGCAGGACATCGAGCGCACTACTTCCATCATGAACCATATGAAGCTGGTATCCTTCATTCAAGAGATAAAGTTCCAACAGCTGGCAGATATTGTGATCATCATCAACGACAAGTATACTTATCATCCATCTTTCACCTCCGCACTCCGGAAAGGAAAAATAAATTAGCCCAATTAGACAAGACTATTATACCTGATGCTATTATATCAGTTTTTTTCCAATTCTGTCATGGGCTTTCAAATGAAAAGAGGATGCCAAATAACATCCTCTCTGATCAGACCTTATTTAAAATCAAAGTAAAAAAAGTAATTGCAATTCTTCTATTCAGCAGCAGCTTCGAATTCGTCTTTGGCCGCCCCGCACAAAGGACAAACCCAATTATCGGGCAGATCTTCAAAAGCTGTACCGGGAGCAATCCCCGCATCCGGATCTCCTTCAGCCGGATCATAAACATAACCGCATACCGTACATTCGTACTTTTGCATTCAAAGCGCCTCCTTTGTCAATTTTTTTCATTATAACCGGAGGTTTCCTTGAAAACAAGGGGCTTGCAGTTAAAATATTTATTGAATTTTCGCGGTTATACCGGGGGCATATTTAATATTCCAGGATATCCCTAATCCTTTCAAACCTTTTCAGTTCCTGTTGAGTTTTGGAAAGATGGGCATTCATCAATCGGTTAGCCAATTCATTATCCTTATTCTCAACAGCCTGAAAAATCTCTATATGTTCCTGATAAAGCATCTGTCTGTTTTCAAAATAATAGGTCCGCACCCACTGCTGATACGTCGATCGCAAAACCTGATCAGATATATCCAGAACGGTATTAATCATTCGTTCCAGAAGCGGATTTTTGCACATCCCAGCTAAAGCAAGATGAAAAGAGACATCATCCTTCTGAACATTTTTACCCTCAGGCAAATCCTGTTTCATCTTTTCAAACATCTCCCGCAAGAAGGCAATATCATTGTTATCCCTGTTTCGGGCAACGAGGTCAACGGCTTGGGTCTCCAGAGCAATGCAGACATCTAAAATTTTTTCAAAATCATTTTCCAGCAGAAAGATAAAACTTAGAGGTTCAATCACTGCATTGGATGGAGAACGTTTGACAAAAATTCCTTCTCCCTGCCGAATGTCGAGAATCCCTGTCAGGCTAAGTGCCGATAATGCCTCCCTGACTGAAGTTCTGCTTACTTCAAACTTTTCGGCAAGGATACTTTCCGTCGGAAGCTTATCACCCGGATTCAGCTGACCCTGAATCATAAAATTTTTGATCTGCTCAAGAATAATCTCTGTAGTTCTCCTGCTCTTAATCGGCTTGATATCCATGCCCATACTCCCTCACAGGTATCCAATAAAAATATAGTTGTACGATTGTATTATAACATATGACATTAAAATATGGGAAAGCGGATAATATCGGGCATCTTAAGCCAGACTATGGAAAAAAGAATCATGAGGTGATTGTATGTCATTATCTCCCCATCCAACGTATAAAAGAATTCTTATTGTAATGATGGCCCTCATGCTGTGTGCATCCTCCTTAAGCAATGCTGCCTTGGGAGACCGCAATCTTTCGCGCGGATCCCGCGGGCCGGAGGTAGCAGAACTCCAAAAAAGGCTGTCCATGCTAGGATATGTGGTCGGTTCGATTGACGGAATCTATGGACGTCAAACTGAAGCCAGGGTTCGTTTGTTTCAGAAAGAACACGGACTGAGCGCAGATGGTATAGCCGGAGTCAGAACCATACGCGAGCTCAAACGCTTAACCGGGGAAAGTGTGACAGTCGGTGGCACAGCGATTGGATATAAGAATTCGGATATTAATCTTTTAGCCCGTCTGGTCAGCGCTGAAGCCAAAGGAGAACCCTATCGCGGGCAAATTGCTGTTGCCTCCGTTGTGTTAAACCGTGTCCAAAGTTCCTCATTTCCAAATACGATTCCGGATGTTATTTATCAACCTGGTGCTTTTTCTCCAGTGGCAGACGGATCCATTTGGAATGAACCTATTCCTTCGGCCTATAACGCAGTATATGAAGCGTTACACGGGACAGACCCTGCCTACGGAGCATTGTTCTTTTTTAACCCTGCCAAAACAAGCAACAATTATATCTGGTCACGACCTCAAATTATTCAAATTGGCAAACATATCTTTTGTCGTTAGGAGGAAAATATGAAGAAAAGATTTTGGCCGTGGGCTTTAGCCGCAGGACTCGCGCTCTCTCTGATCTGGGGGGGAAATCAATTCCAAAGAGCTGAAAATTTAGACCTCGCTGCTGAAAACCAATATCAAAGATCTTTTGCCGACCTGGTGACCCATCTTGATGGTTTGGAAACTGCTCTGGCCAAAAGCAGGGCTGCAGGGACCCCGACCCAGCAGGTATTGTATTTAAGTCAATCCTGGCAGCAGAGTAAAACGGCTGTGAAGGATCTCTCTCTGCTGCCGTCAGATGATTACGGGTTAAATTATGTCGATCAGTTTCTGAATCAAATCGGCGAATATACCCATCTGATGACGCAGCAAATCGCCAAAGGCGAGCAGATGGATGCTTCTCAGGAAAAAACACTGACCAATATGCAGGAAAGACTTATTTCCGTTAACCGGACCGTTCAAGAACTTAATGTCAGTCTTAGTACAGGAAATATTTCCTGGATGAGTAAAAATAAGCGGAGTACTGCAACCAATCTTTCTAATACTGCCCCTGCCTCAGCCATTGGAGAAGAAGGCACTGCCACAGTCCCTGACTCAGTCAGCTCTGGGCTTGAGCAGCTCGATGCCGGCCTGCAGAAATATCCCCCCTATTCCTATGAGGGTCAGGCCGATACGCATTTTGTGTCGGAACCGCTTGGCCTTCCTGAAAAGACCGTAACAGAGGAAGAAGCAAAAGCTGCAGCCACTGATTTTTTGCAGACCCTTGGCTACACGAACGTTGATCCACAGTCTTCCGGCATCTCCAATGGTACTCTCAGCGTTTATGTTTTCAAATTTGACAGCACCACGGTCGACGTAGCCAAAAAAGGCGGGGTAATTACGTATTTTCGGGATGAAAGAGCGCTTGGTTTGCAGCGATTTGATGCAGACAATACAGCATCTCGGGCCTTGAAAACCTTACAAAATCTTGGATGGAAGAATCTTGTTCAAACTTCGGTCAATGATTTTGGTGGAATGATACAGCTGGACGCAGTTTTTGAAGAACAAGGCATTCGCGTCTATCCTGATAAAATCCGGTTGATTGTTGCCAAGGATAATGGCAGAATCACAGGTTATGATGCAACATCTTACTGGCTGTTTCACCACAAACGCACGCTTCTGCCGGAAATCACGGTCGATCAGGCCAAATCCCGTCTCCGCTCTGACGTCTCCATCCAGGAGTACAGGCTGACCGTCATATCCCTGCCCGGTTGGCCCGAAGCTTTCTGTTATGAATTCCGGGTAAAAAAAGGCGGGGAGGAATTTATAATCTACATCAATGCGGTCAGTGGGTACGAGGAAAAAATCCAACGTGTTATCCGGACTCCACGAGGGGAATATCTGGAATAACTAGTCGGTAAAACACTGGAAATACACCGTCAAAAAGGTTATAATCCTTGTATTAAAATATCCATAGAAATCCTGACAAAATGAAAGACGATACAGGATATTGATTCAGAGGTGTGTGGGGCATGTATGAAAAATGGCTGAAGCCATTGAGCAGCTGTGCGCTGTTTGACGGGATCGAGCCCAGCGAAATTCTAGGTATTCTTCATTGCATGGATATAAAGATCCATGATTATAAAAAGAATGAATGCCTAACCTTAGCTGGTGAAACGCTCTCCCAAATCGGTGTAGTTTTAAACGGGAATGTTTCCTCCACAAAAGAAACAGCTTCTGGGAACAGAGTTTTAATCAGTGTTCTTGGACCCGGAGAAATGTTCGGAGAAATGACCGCCTATTCCGGTACAAAATCCTGGCCCGTCACAGTCATCGCCCAATCGAACTGTACAGTGATGTTTTTTCCTCAAGACAAAATTGTTGGCTGCTGTGAGAAAGTATGTATCAGCCATAAGAAATTGATCATGAATATGCTGAAGGTCGTATCAAACAGGGCATTAATGCTCAATAAACAGGTAGAGTACCTTTCAATCAAGAGTCTTCGGGGCAAGATCAGCACCTACTTACTCGATGAGCACAAGAAGACAGGCCATCATACACTACAGTTAAACCTCAACCGGAATGATTTGGCCGATTTCATCAACGTATCCCGCCCTTCCCTTTCCCGTGAGCTCTGTAAAATGAGAGACGAAGGGATGATTGATTTCCACAGTACAACGGTTAAAATAAAAGATTATGAGGTTTTAAAAAAATTTAGCGAATAAAGTTGTTGATTTAAACGATACCTGAGGAGTGTTGTGATGACGAAGGACACCTTTGCAAGGACATTTGGCTTCGAGGATTATGGCCATATGCTTGCAAGTACAACGACTGTCTTTAAGGACAACGATACTGATACTTGCTGGAATATCACCAAACTCTCGCAGGATAGATTTCTTACCTGGGATGATGCTGAAATTGGGGACGACCGGGTTGAAGTATTCTCGACAGAAAATGAAGCCCAAGCTTATCTGAAACGGCTTCAAGACCGTCATTACGGCAGATGATGTCCCGGTCCTGAGGCAACTTGGTTGTTAGCGAGACTTTTACTTCGGTTAAAGTCTCTTTTTATTTTGCTTGTACGCAGAGAAACATTGTAAAAAGCAAACTTCGTTGTTAAAATGATTCTCTTATTGACACTTTCTTCGATAAACTATACGATTAAAATGGTTGGAAACGTAGGAGGATCAAAAAATATGAAATTTAAACAAATTTGTTCTGCCACCTTGATTACAGGACTATGTCTGATGCTTGTATCCGGGTGCAGTGCTCAACAAACTGCGACTATAAAAATTGGCGGTAATTTTGAGTTAACCGGAGAAATAGCCGCGTTTGGAATCAACGGCGAAAACGGAGCTAAGCTTGCCATTAAAGAAGCAAATGAAAAAGGCGGCGTACTTAAACGCCAAATTGAATACATCAGTACGGACAATCAGTCCAATGCTGCCGAATCAACCGCAGCGACCACCAAACTGGTTACGCAGGATAAAGTCATTGCGATCATCGGTCCGATGACGAATGCGGATACGCTTGCAGCAATCCCTGTCGTGTCCGCCAACAATGTGCTGCTGATTACGCCGACCAGTACAGACGAAAGCATTACCGTCGGCGATGCCGGGCTGAACAAATGGGTGTTCCGGAGCTGTTTTATCAACGCTTTTCAGGGAAAAATTGCTGCTTCCTATGCGCTGAACACACTGAATGCGTCCAAAGCTGCGCTGATAATCGATCAGAACGGCACCTTTGCCAAAAGTCTGGCAGCAGGCTTTCAGGATACTTTTGAAAAAGCGGGCAAACAAATTATCGCTTCCGAAGAATACACTTCCGGCCAGGATACAGATTTTCGGGTCATGCTTGCAGAAATCAAAACTCAAAATCCTGATGTGATCTTTATCCCCGGATGGGCCAATCAAGCCGGGGTGATTATCAAGCAGGCCCGTGAAATGGAGTTTGACACAGTCTTCCTTGGTGGTGATGGCTGGGGAACAGGGCCAATTACCGATATTGCCGGCAAAGCCGCATTGAGCAATGCTTATTATGTGGACCAGGTTGCTTTGGATGATCCGGCCCTAGCAGACTTTGCAGCTGCTTACAAAAAGGAATACGGTCAGGATGCTGATATGTTTGCCGCACTTGGTTACGACGCTGCGAACATGATTATCACCGCCATTGAGCAGGCGGACAGTATGGATACGGAAAAGATCAGAGAAGCCCTCGAGAACCTGACAGATTTTCGAGGAATCACCGGCACAATCACCGTGGATCCCGTAACCCATAATCCTGAGAAAAGTGCTGCCATCCTGAAGTTTGTGGAGGGCCAAAAGGTATTCGCAGCACGCGTGGATCTTCAATAAAGCAAATTCCCGAACGTATTAAACATAGGAGCAATGAAAGAAAGCAGTGTCTCTATTCTTTTATGCTTCTATTTTTATGTAATTCTGTTTCCTATTTATTTCAACAGTTGTGTTTAGCTTCCCTGTTTTCCAGTTATGTGCTAAAATGTTTAGATAGGTCTGATTAGATATTATAACGATTGCTTTTTGCATTTATTCATTAACATTTATTAAAATGAATAAATGATATGAAGCAGTTTTTGTCATAATAAAATAGGTAAACTCAATAAAAAAGGAGAATCATTGAACATGTCAAATTTCTTTGAAATAGGCCTCAGTAATGTACTGACCAAAGCTATTTCTGAAATGGGCTTTGAAGAGACCACCCCGATTCAGGAGAGAACGATCCCGCTTGCCCTGGAAGGCAAGGATATTATCGGGCAGGCCCAGACCGGAACAGGCAAGACAGCCGCTTTCGGAATTCCGATGATTGAGCGTATGAATCCTGACAGAGAAAGTATCAAAGCCCTTGTGGTCACACCAACTCGGGAACTGGCTATCCAGGTAGCTGAAGAATTGAACCGTATTGGTCAGTTTAAAGGTGTCCGGGCCCTGCCAATTTACGGCGGACAGGATATTGATCGGCAGATCCGGTCCCTACGAAATCGGCCGCAGATTATTGTGGGGACTCCCGGACGGCTGATGGACCATATGAGAAGAAGAACCATCCGTCTGCAGCAGGTTGAAACGGTTGTGCTTGATGAAGCAGACGAAATGCTCAGTATGGGTTTCGTGGAAGATATTGAAAACATTCTGAAGGAAGTTCCCGAACAAAGGCAAACGCTGCTGTTCTCGGCAACGATGCCAAAATCCATTCTGGATCTAGCCCAGCGCTTTATGCAGAGCCCGGAATTTATCAGTATGAAAACGAAAGAAATCGTTGTCCCTCAAATCGAGCAGTATTACGTGGAAGTCCAGGAAAAACAAAAGTTCGATGTACTTTGCCGCTTACTGGATATTCAGTCTCCTGATCTGGCCATTGTCTTTGGCCGGACAAAGCGGCGGGTCGATGAGCTGTTTGAGGCTTTAAGCAAAAGAGGATATTCCGCAGAGGGAATCCACGGCGACCTGACCCAGTCCAGACGCGATATGGTTATGAGGCATTTTAAAGAAGGCTTTACGGAAATTCTTGTAGCTACGGACGTTGCAGCCAGAGGTCTTGATATCAGCGGTGTGACGCACGTCTATAATTTTGACGTTCCCCAGGATCCCGAGAGCTATGTCCACAGAATCGGACGTACCGGCAGGGCCGGCAAAGGCGGACAGGCGATTACATTTGTTACTCCGAGAGAGATCGGCCATTTAAGGCTGATTGAGCAGGTCGCCAAAAGAAGAATTACGCGCAAGCCCTTGCCAACCTTTAATGACGTACTGGTCGGTCAGCAGCGCCTGACCATGGATAAAATTCTTAAAGCGGCCGAGGACGAAGATATTTTACGCTACAAGGAAATGGCGGAAGAATTGTTGGAGGACAACGATTCCATCACTTTGTTATCCGCTGCGCTGAAGCTGCTGACGAAGGAGCCAAGTACTGCTCCGATCGTGCTGACCGAGGAAGCGCCTTTGCGTAGTAGGCAGCCCCGCAGGTTTGACCAGCAGCAAGGATTCCACCGAAACCGTGATAACAGCAAATATCCTTCAAGGTTTCCGAAACGCAAATTCTAAACGCATACACCCATAGGATGGTCTACAACTTATAAACATTTTGGCAGCATTTAAAAAATCCTTTCCGTTTTTAGCGGGAAGGATTTTGCGATTGATGTCTCCAAAGCTTTGCATCATATTCTTCTATGGGAAACGTTTTCCCCTTATCTATGCGGATAATCTGATCCCCCAGCAATTCCGCTTCAGCAAGATCATGGGTAACCAAAACAAAAGGAATTTTCCACTGCTTCTGGATTTTCTTTAGTTCCTGCTGCAGCCCGCTTCTTGTTTCCTGATCAAGCGCCGATAATGGCTCATCAAGCAGCATGATCTCAGGTTCGGTCATTAATGCCCTGGCCAAAGCGACCCGTTGCTTTTCTCCTCCCGAAATATGCTGCGGATAACGGTTCTGGAGGTGAAGGATACCAAGCATCTCCATCATATCCTCAGCAGCCTGCGGTTTGGCATGACGCTTTTCCTTGCTTACCCCGTACAAGATATTCTTTCTGACCGACATATGAGGAAACAAGGCATACTCCTGGAATACGTATCCCACCCTTCTCTCTTTTGAAGGGCAATTAATTTTATTCTCCGAGAAGTAGACAATACGATCGTTGATTTGAATGATCCCCTGGGAAGGAGCTTTCAGTCCGGCCAGGCATTTTAAGATCGTTGTTTTTCCCGAGCCTGAGGGCCCAACAAGGACAAGTATTTCATTTTCAGCTTCTAATTCGGCCTCAAGCTCAAAATGGCGAAGCGTTAAATTAAATTTTGCCTTTAGCATCTTACTTACTCACTCCCCTCTTCCTGAATCAATCCTTTTTGCTGCCTTTTTGACCAACGGTTCAGCCAAAAGATTACCAAGAAACTGAACACCGTCATGATCGTAACCAGAATCATCGCCGTGACAGTATCCCCGCCTTCATTGGCCATATAAATCGCAATCGGCATGGTTTGCGTTTTTCCGGGAATATTGCCTGCGATCATTAGTGTGGCTCCGAATTCCCCCAGCGAACGCGCAAAGGATAGGATGAACCCCGAGACAATACCCGGCCAGGAAAGCGGGATTGTGATGGTAAGAAAAACGCGCAGCTCACCTGCGCCCAAGGTGCGGGCAGCATTCTCCAGCGTTTTGTCGACTCCCTCCATTGCAGCTTTCGTCGATTGATACATCATAGGGAATGACACTACAGCCGCAGCAATGACTGCTCCGGCCAGATTGAATACGACGCTGACATGAAAAACACCAGCCAGAAATTGACCTAAAGGCCCATTCTTACCGAACAGCCAAAGAAGAATAAAGCCAACAACCGAAGGAGGAAGAACCAGCGGCAGAGTGACAAAAGCCTCTACCAGATCCTTCCCCGGAAAATTTCGTCTGGCCATATGGCCGGCTAGAGGGATCCCCAACAAAACAACAATGATAACTGCTGCTATTGCAACCTTTAGAGATAAGATAATCGGTGTGTAGTCAAAGCCCATGAGCGTCTCTCCTGATCCGTACCAAACAAATATCTTAATCACATTACCCAATTAAACCAAATATGAAATACATGACAGCAGATTTTAAGCAATACTGCGTTAACGTACGCTCCTTTGCTGCTATAAATCTGTTTTCCATAATCCCCTAATTTTCGCATATTTATTCTTTATTTCGGGCAAGTATTATCATACCTATTATTTCGATATAAAACAACTAAAAAACAACTAAATATTTATCATGCTGTCAGCTTCCATTGAATATTGATGATTCTTTTTTATTTCATTATTTTGAAACCGTATTTCACAAAAATCTGTTGAGCATCGTCACTGCTTAAGTAATTTAAGAAATTCTTCGCTTCCGTCAGATTCTTGGTACCGGCAATTGCAGCCGCAGGATAAACAATGGCGCTATGGCTGTCAGCCGGTGCAACTGCAATAACTTTTACTTTATCGGATCCCTGAGCATCAGACTGATAGACAATACCTGCATCAACATTTCCGCTTTCCACGTATGTCAGTACTTGGGTGACATCTTTAGCCATCACGAATTTATCTTGAGCTTGCAGCGTGTTCCATAATTTCATTCTGGTTAAGGATTCCTGGGCGTATTTCCCTGCCGGCACACTTTCCGGGGTACCGATACTGATTTTATCGGCTTTGGCAAGATCTTGGAAACTGGTGATACTTTTGTTATCTTTTCCTGTGATCAGTACAAGATCATTTCCAAGCAGGTTCATCCGGGTCCCTTCCGCTAAAAGATTCCCTTTTTCCAATGCGTCCATTTGTTTTTTTCCTGCTGAAATAAATACATCCGTCGGTGCGCCCTGCTCAATCTGCTGCTGTAAAGAACCGGATGCGCCATAGTTAATTGTCAGATTAATCCCTGCGTTTCTTGTTTCATATTGTGTTTCTATTTCTGTCATGACATCTTTTAAACTGGCCGCTGCTGATGCAAGAATCTCTTTTTTCTCAACCGAAACAGTTTCTTTTTGTTCAGTACGATTTGCTGAACTGCCCGAGCTGCTACAGCCGACAAGTACCAAACACGCAACCAAAAGCATAACCAGAATTCCACCCATTTTCTTCATGAATTTTCCTCCTAAAAACAAATGATATGATCAATTTCTAGGTCTTCCCTTAACATGAACAAATACAAACCAGCTCTAGCTAACATAAATTATTATACAGTATATATTTTGGCGCTTCAATACCAATCTTAATCCAACGTAGACTAATATAAACGTTTTTACATAACCTAACATTCCATTGTTCCCTGTCTTATGCTATTGTTATATTACGTTAAAATGCGCCGAGTTTGTATAATAGGCAGACTCTTCCGTGTTTAGTATTGTTTTGTTCTTTTATTTTGAGTACTGTTTTGTCCTGTGATATAATGAAACAATATTATTTTAAAATTGAGGTGACTGGCATTGCTCGAAAGCACTTCTTATACCCCTGAAGAAGTAGCCCAGAAACTTAAAATATCCAAGTATACCGTCTATGAATTGATCAAACGCGGGGATCTTGCTGCATACCGGGTTGGACGTAAGGTAAGAGTAGAGGACATGGATATCGAAGCCTATATTCAGAAAAGCAAAGGTGCCTCAATGACGACTGACGCTTATACTTATCCATATCCAGTCTTAGAGCGTCCTTCAGAATCCGTCCGTTTTCCTGATGTCTCTATATCGGATACGGTCGTTATTTGCGGCCAAGATATCATACTGGATATTCTGACCCGTCACCTTTTGAAACAATACCCGAATATCAAATTCTTAAGAAGCTGTATCGGCAGCATTGATGGTCTGCTGGCACTCTACAGGGGTGAAGCCAACATTGCTACTGTCCATCTCTGGGACAGTGATGCTGATGATTATAATCTTCCTTATATCCGAAGACTTATGCCCGGACACCAGACAATCGTGATTAATCTGGTCTATCGCCAGGAAGGCTTTTATGTTTCCCGCGGCAATCCTAAAGATATTATATCCTGGAAAGACCTGACCAGACCGGACGTCCGGTTTATTAACCGCGAACGTGGGTCAGGAGCCCGAGTCTTGCTTGATGAAAAATTGCGCTTTGAGAGTCTCCCACATCACTTAATCAATGGCTACTACGATGAAGAAATGAGCCATATGGCCGTGGCCAGCAAAGTTGCGCGGGGGGAAGCCGATGTAGGGCTGGGTATTGAAAAAGCAGCTATGCAGGCGTCAGGGCTTGACTTTATTCCGTTGCAGACGGAAAGATATGACCTCGTGATACGCCAGGAAGACCTGAATAAACCGCACTTCCAGACCCTGCTGGCCATTATCCGTTCTGAGGCCTACCGCAAGGAAGTCAAGGGATTGGGCGGCTATGATGTCTCGCGGATGGGCGAAATGATGGAGTAGCCAAAGCATATAAACAAGCAGGATCGCGAAAGCGGCCCGCGAAAATATTATGTATATGCGGCTCTGTGGTGGCAATCAGCCGGTAAAAATTTCATCGTATAAAGTGAGAGGGGGCGCAACCGAAATAAAGATTTTATTTCGTTACGCCCCCTCCCCATGCTAATTATTTATGCTAATTCCTTCAAATATTGCAGACTTGCACAAAATACGTAAGCAAACTTTAGTGGTAGCAGCGTTAAGTAAACAGGAAGCCTAAGCGTTAAAACATTTCAACGGTTCATGGCCACGGATGGCCTAATGTCGTGGTGCCATGGATGGCAAGGAGCGACGACTTACATTAAGCCCAGAGGTTTTGAAATGTTAGCGTGGCTTCCTGTTTATAGCTGCGATAACGTGTGAGCGATGTATTTTGTGCGAGGCTGCAACAGCCCAAGAAAAAGTTTAAGACGCACTTCAAAATTCACTAGACAAATGTCGTATTATCACCGGCTACTCCAGCTGAATAGCCGCTCCGACTGTCCCCGGTCCTGTATGGGCACCTATTACGGCTCCAACCTGCGCAAACATCTCCGCCGGTTTTTGAAAAGCATTCTCCAGTTCTTCTTTCAAATATAGTCCTGCCTGGGGAGCTGATCCATGCGCAACGGCAAATTTGATATTTGTCCTTTTCCCAGCAAAGTCCTGAAATGCCTTGACGATGCTTTTTAAGGCCTTCTCTTGACTCCGGACTTTGCAAAAATTTTGGTAAATTCCGTCATTGCCTACCCGGATTACCGGTTTGATATTCAGCAGTGTCCCCATAAACCCTGATACCCTGCCAATTCTTCCGCCTTTTTGAAGATATTCCAGCGTATTTAGGGTAAAAAGCGTTTCAATGCTATTTCTGGCCTGTTGAAGCTTATCCAGAACTTGAACGGATCCCAAACCCTCTTTGATAGCTTGGGATGCCTCCATTACCATCAATCCCAGACCGAGGCTTATGGTCTTAGAATCCACAAGATGAACGGCACCTTTAATTTTTTCTTTAGCCAGATGGGCCGCGTTCAACGTACCGCTTAAGCCGGAAGAAATATGAATGGAAATCACCTCCTGATATTCTTCAAGAAGCATCGAGTATAAGGAAACAAACTGTTCCGGGGAAGGCTGAGAGGTTTTCGGAAGCTCTTCTTCCTGTTCTAGACACCGATAAAATTCTTTGGGGCTAATCTCTCCATCCACAAAACTTTTTTTCCCAAATAGAATTTTAAGAGGAATAACATGGGCCAGACACTTTTTTGATAGTTCATCCGGTAAATCCGCAGTGCTATCAGTGACCAAAGCAATTTTTTTCATACTTCATCCTACTTTCTCTCTTGAAACTTCTGACTTAAGTCGTTTACTGCGACGCTAATTCCACGTATACTGCATTGGATTTTTCTGAAGTATTCAGTCCATTCACCCATATTCTCAGGGTATCGCCTGCTTTTAAATCACTCAGATTAATACTGGTTTCCTGAGCGTCATCTGCACCTGCCATTCTACTGAAAATCGGCGTATCTTCAGCAATGACAATCGTATAGTTCATGCCGGTCACCTTATCATTCATTTCCCGTGCTGACGAAGCTTCTGCACTCGTATTTCCTTGTCCCGGAGCTGCTTTCTGTCTGCTTTGTGAAGAATCCAAAGATTGCAGTTCTGCGACGACCAGCTGTTTTTCACCCACACTGATCACTTTTCCGAGTAAATCCATCTGCCGGGTTGGCCGAACTCCCTCGGTCTGTGTACTTTCCATCTGCGCTGTTGACGTGTCGTCCGTTGCCGTCGAAGAAGCACTTGCCGAACACCCTGTTAACACAATCAGTAAGGTAACAAGTCCCACAACCAATAACTTCTTTTTCACTCACAAATTCCTCTTTTCTTGTTATTCCGCTAAATCTACCTCAAACCAAAACTCGACGCCATTTTCCACGTTTTGAACCCCATACGCATTACCATGCTGTTCCTGAATAGCCCGGACGATCGACAGGCCGAGACCTGTGCCGCCATAAGAACGAGTTCTTGCTTTGTCCACCTTATAAAAACTGGTCCAAATCTTATCCGAAGCTTCTTCAGGAATGGGAGTGCCGGAGTTGAAAACACTTACTCTGGCTTTTTGTCCTGTTTTTTCGAACTTGACTTTAATTTCTTTGCGCTGGTCTGCATGATTGATCGCATTGACCAGATAGTTCACAATGATTTGCTCAATCCTGTCGATATCGGCATTAACCATAAATTTATTCTGAATTTCTTTGGTCAGTTGAATATTTTTCTCTTTGATCAGCAGCATGTTCTTTCTGAGGACAAATTCAACCAGTTCGTTTAAGTCAAAATCAGTTTTTTCCAGTCGGGTGTAGCCCGCATCGATCTGCGATAACTCCAGAAGCTGTTTGACAAGCTTATTCATCTTAGCGCTTTCATCAATGATCACATTACAATAGAAGTCTTTATCCTCTTCACTTTCATTGACATTGACCTTAAGCCCCTCGGCATAGCCCTGAATCAATGCAATCGGCGTCTTTAGCTCATGTGAAACATTGGAAATAAACTCTTTCCTCATGTCGTCTATTTTTCTTTCTCTTTCGATATCCTCCATGAGCTTTTCGTTGGCCTGCCGAAGCTCATTGATCGATTTCTCCAATTGGGTGGAAAGCGAGTTAATGCTTGACCCAAGTTCACCAATTTCATCGTAGGTCTGCACCGGGTATTTTTTGCCAAAATCCAGTTTGACCATAGATTGAGCAATCTCATTCAGACGAAGAATCGGTTTGGTAAATCTGTCTGTGAAGAAAAATACGATCAAAACTCCGATAACCATAATAAACAAACCCGTAATAAGAGAAAACTTATTGGCAATTGCCGCACTTTCCTCGATCGCGACCACCGGAGTGTTCAGGTACAGATAGTCTCCATTATTTAACTGTCCAACCAGATTAATAAAATCGGAATTCAATCTGCGGTCGGTGGATTTAACAATCACAGGCTGCGTTGAATTCTGGGCATCTTTAAGGATCGAAATATCAGGAATGAACGCATAATCCGAGCCTCCAGGCTTTTTGAACGGCTCATGAAAAAATTCTTCTTCTTTTAATGAAGAAATATATTTGATATACATGGATGAATCAAGAATCGTAATGTTCAGGCCCTCGGTCCTCTCAATTTTCTCCAGATTGAGTAAAATATTGAACGGCTCGCCATCATAGATTTCATTGATCTCATGGTAGTACTCCTTCAAGGTGCTTTCCTTGTTCAAGTAGTAATACTTCGCAAGAAACTGGTCGTTTAAAAACCACGAAAGCAAAACATACAATAAGGTCAGACAACTTATGGCAGTAAATAGTTTTAATTTGATTGATGATTTCATTAGAATTACCTCAAATTCTGATTACCTCAAATCTGTATCCCAGTCCTCTGACGGTTTGAATAAAATCTCCTTTGATCCCTAATTTATACCTTAACCGTTTGATATGGGTGTCCACAGTTCTGGCGTCACCATAATAATCGTAATCCCAAACTGAATTCAGGATCTGTTCCCTTGATACAGCCAGGCTTTCATTATCTACTAGATATAAAAGCAGTTCATATTCCTTCGGGCTTAAATCTACCCGTTCTCCGTCAATACATACGACTCGCCTGTTTTTATCAATCTCCAGACCCTCAAAGTTTTTAACCCTAGCCTTCGGATCACTGGTTCTGCGAAGAAGGGCCCGAACCCGCGCGACCAGGATCAGCGGACTGAAAGGTTTGGTAATATATTCATCTGCACCCAGATCAAAACCGAACAGCTCATCCGATTCCTCAGATCTTGCCGTCAGCATGATGACCGGAATCTGGCCGCTCTTTCGGATTTCCCTACATACTGTCCATCCATCCGTCTCGGGCATCATAACATCCAGGATGGCCAGGCTGATATGCTGCCCGGAATGAATAATATTCAGGGCTTGTTTCCCATCTTCCGCTTCAATGACGGTATACCCTTCCTTTTTTAAAAAATCAGCAACCAGTTTCCTCATTCTAGCTTCATCGTCTGCAATGAGTATATTCCCTAGAGCCATTGCCTAACCCCCTTTAGTTTCCCCCCAACAGTCTATAATGCTATTTGTTTCAGGAGAGATTGATCCCTGGATGATATTTTAAGGAATAAATGTGTACGTTTCGTGAACGATCAATTAATATTCTGTGAAAGTTCATATCATTGAACCTGCATGGCTTATTGCGTTCTTGCCGACCCTTTTGGAGTGATACAGGCCAGCATCAGCGGTCTCAATTAGATTATGGGCTGTCGTGCCATCCTCCGGATAAGCAGCTAGTCCTATAGAAACCGAAATACCCGGCTCTTCACTGACTCTTTTTCTGAACCGTTCGGCGACAATCAGGGCATCCGTTATTTTGGTTTTCGGCAAAATGACCAGGAATTCATCTCCTCCATAACGACCAAGTATGTCAAATTCCCTGATATTTTCCTTGGCAATACTTACGACCTTTTTGAGGACCATGTCCCCGACAACATGTCCACGGTTATCATTGATGCTTTTAAAATTATCAATGTCAAAGAGCATGAGTGTGAATTCGCCTATCTTGGGATCATCAATCAGGTTTCCAAAATAATTCATGATCCCCTTTTTATTATACGCATCGACCAGCGGATCTCTCTGGACCATATTGAGCAAGTGTTCATTGTGCAATTCCATTTCCAGCATTTTTCTCTTTACTTCGTAGTTGATGGTCTTATTGATGTCTACAATCTTCTCTTCAGCGTTCGCCAATTTTAAACGATATGGCTCCTTTGATGTTTTTTGGATATAACAGTAAAACAGTAGGTACGCGGCAAACTGACAGAACGGAATCAGGAAAGAGGAATTGGTAGGAAATTCATATTGGAGCAGCTGTCCAGAACCCATAAATATGACTCCCCAGGTCAATGACATCTGCTTTTCGCCGAGAAATTGATGCATCAATACAATAATCCCGGCTGTCAGGACAACATCCGCACCGCTTAAGAATTCCGTTATCGTCAGAATAACCGGCAGGTGGTCGGCCTTCATGACTATGAAAAGTACCAAAAAGGGAAAAATTACGCTTAAAGCGGCAGATGCAGCGTAATTCTTCCACCGCCATGATAATATCAGTATAAACAACAAGCAGAGAAAAGCAAAATTTGTATGATGAAGCACTTTAATACGCAGTACCATGTCAGGATAGGCTATACTAAGCAGTGCTAATAGAAACGGCACAATAAAACTGAATCCAAAAAGAGCTGAAAAACTCTTTTCCTTGTTCATGGTAAATACAAATACCAAATTCAGAAAAGAAAAACATAAAATGATAATGACTGCAGCCTGATCATTTAAATAGGCATAGAACATTTTAATCCCTCAAATCTTTTTCTCGTCTGATTAACTGTAAAATTCGACATTTTCTTCTATATTCCTGTTTTCTTTTATTCCTGACGTTTTTTCATCGATACGGATATTTTGCCAGACTTCAGCAAATAGACTTTTTTGTCAAGATCAAATGAGGTAGAATAATACCAGTAATAATATGAGATGTTCCTAAAGGAGAAATGTGCGTGTTTTCGGAAAAAGTAGTCAATAATTTAAAGAATGCCTCCTGGATCAGAGCAATGTTTGAGGAAGGGGAAAGACTCACTAAAATTTATGGACGCGAAAACGTCTATGACTTCAGTTTGGGCAACCCCTTTTCTGAGCCGCCGGAAGAGGTCATAGAATCTCTAAAAAACTATGTCACCGGGAATTATAAAGGGATTCATAAATACATGAACAATGCCGGCTATCCCGAAGTCAGAGAAAAAATTGCCCGGTCGCTTCAGCATGACAGTGAAATCGAACTTACCCAAGATAATATTATCATGACGGTCGGCGCTGCCGGCGGACTGAATGTTGTACTGAAAGCGCTTCTGAATCCTGGTGAAGAGGTTATTATCTTCGCCCCCTATTTTGTTGAATATATGTTCTATACAGATAACCATGGTGGGAAACCAATCATTGTACCGCCGGACCGCCGGACACTCGAGCCAGACTTGGATGCCCTGGAAAAAGTGATTTCGCCTAAAACAAAGGCGATTATTATTAATACCCCAAACAATCCCACCGGCATTGTCTACAGCAAGGAGAAGCTGAAACAAATCAAAGAAGTCCTGCTAAAAAAACAAGATGAATATAAAACTGTTATCTATATTATTTCTGATCAGCCCTATGACCAGATTGTCTATGACGGGATGAAAATCCCGAACATCCTGTCCATTTTTGAAAACAGCATCATTGTTAATTCCTTCAGTAAATCGCTCGGCCTTGCCGGAGAAAGAATCGGATATATTGCAACGAGCAGCCAAATTAAAGACGCTGACGTGCTGAATAACGCTTTGAGCTTTTGTAACCGAACACTTGGGTTTGTCAATGCTCCCGGATTGTTCCAGAAAGTTGTCGGTGATTCCCTTGATGTCAAAACAGATGCCGCGGATTATCAAAAGAAAAGAGATTATTTATATGAGCATTTGACTGCACTTGGTTTTGAATGCGTCAAACCGCAGGGAGCCTTTTACCTTTTCCCGAAAGCACTGATCGAGGACGATGTTGAATTTGTCAAAAGGGCCGTTAAATATCATTTATTGCTTGTCCCCGGAAACGGATTTGGCTGTCCCGGTTATATCAGGATATCTTACTGCGTAAGTATGGATACCATCGTGAATTCCATTCCTGCGTTTGAAAAACTGGTGCAGGAATTCCGATCCTGATAGCTGATCGAAACGAGCTCCTGCAAAGGAATTGCTTTCGTATAAGCAACATAAGAAAAAACCTCGCATCTCAGAACGGTGCAAGGTTTTTTCTTATCTGATCGCTAAGGTCGGCTGCTCAGGATTTTAATTCTGTCAGTGTAACCTTAACGTCTTTTGTGTTCCCCTGACGGTAATAGGTAACGGTGACCGCATCTCCAACCTCAAATTTAAACAATTCATGGGTCATTTCAAGCGAACTGGTGATTTCAACGCCATTAACCTTGGTAATGACATCTCCGGCACGAATCCCAGCTTTATAGGCAGGTCCTTCAGTTGAAACCGCTGAAATATAGGCGCCAGCAGGCCATCCCTGCTGGGAAGCCCATTCAACAGTATACCGTTCGTCGATCGAGACCAGAATGCCTGGATGGGCAGCATAGCCCTTCTTAATCAGCTGTTGGATCGTCGGCCAGGCGTCCGTAATCGGAATCGCAAAGCCCATTCCTTCATAGCCGGTGTCTTGGTTTTTAGCTGCATTGATGCCAACGACCTTTCCATGATAATCTACCAGTGGTCCTCCGCTATTTCCGGGGTTGATCGCCGCATCGGTCTGAATTAGATTAAAACTTGCTTCTCCTTGCAGCTCCAGAAAACGGTTCGTCGCTGAAATCACACCCGTCGTCACAGAGCGGGCAAAATTTTCTCCACCTGGATTCCCAATCGCAACCACAGGTTCTCCGACTTGAAGCGTACTGGAATCTCCAAGACTGACTGCAGTCAGATTGTCGGCTGATATTTGAACAACGGCCAGATCTGTCCGCGCATCTCCTCCCACGAGTTTGCCTGTGATATTACGCCCATCAGCGAGACTTACGACCAGTTTCTCAGCACCTTCGATAACGTGATTGTTAGTCACAATAAGCCCTTTCTGCGCATCGATAATAAAGCCGGACCCGCTGGCTACTTCGGCAAGTTCACTTGACCGGCCAAATAGATTGCCGCCGCTCTGAAAATTGGCAATCCCCACGACAGCCGGACCTACTTTTTTCGATATCTCTACCACCGGATACGTGCTGCCACTGCTGTCTGCACTCGTCGAAGTATTCGCGACCGCCGGGGTTGTGGCGAGTGCATTTGTCTTAGCCGAACTGCCGCTCTGATTTTGGATACTCATGATTTCAGGATAGATTATTGGGGCCAAAGTGAGAGATGCCGTCCCACCAAGCAAGGCGCTGATGATCGCGACAATTGCAATAACCATGATCCCCGGTTTCTTTCTCCGCGGCTGCTCCCCATTATACGGATAGTCGTGATAAGCGTTATTGTCTTTATAATGGTTATCGTTGTTAAAGTCCACGTCATTCCCCACCTTTTAAATTAAATTTGCTTATGCAAAATAATCGGGTTACAGATTATTTATTATTATAATCATTATTTATGACAATTCTGTGAACTTTTGTTTACAAAATTATGAAAAAACAGCACCGCATTTCGGGCATTTTTGCAGCGAAATCGGCACCTCAAGCCCGCATTGGTCAAGCAGTGCCTCGTCTGCCAATATTTCGGCAGCCGCTCCGTCGGCAGCAATTTCGCCGTCCTTGATCACGATGACTCTCGTGCTGATATCTAGGATCATATCGAGATCGTGGCTCGTAATGATTTTGGTATGTTCGAAACAATTCAGCAAGTTGATGACTCTACGGCGCGATCTTGGGTCAAGCGAAGCAGTCGGTTCATCCATAATCAGGACATCGGGCTGCATAGAAAGAACAGATGCAATCGCTGCTGCTCTTTTTTCTCCGCCGGACAGTTTAAAAGGCGGACGGTCTTTCAGATGTAAGATGCCGACCATCTCCAAAGCTTGAAAAACCCTGCTTTCCACCTCCTTTTCATCATAACGGTAATTCCGGGGACCAAAGGCCACATCGTCATAGACCGTCGACATAAAAAGTTGGTCATCCGGGTCCTGGAAAACCATTCCGAGTCTTTGGCGGATTAACGGCAATGTTTTTTTGGTAACGTGAATATCGCCGACCAACACCTCTCCGCTGCTCGGAAAAAGAACACCCATCAGTAACATGAGTAGGGTGGATTTTCCTGCACCGTTCGCACCGACAATACCGACCGACTCCCCATGGTGAATTGTGAATGAGATATCCTTAACCGCCTTGTTGCCGTCCGGATAAACATAATTAATTGTTTTGGTCTCTAACTTATGATGGCTCATTTAACTTATCACTCCTGATATTAATAGACCAATCATTAATGGAATATTAACCATTCTTGCTAAAATAAAAAACGACAGCCAGCCGCCGAAATAGGCGACATCCCTTAAGGTTACCCATGTGTCGGCTCCTGTATAGTATTCCCCTGTAAAACCGCGTACAAACATTGCCTGATACACTCTCTCGGCCCTGTCAATCGTCCGCAGGAGCAGCTGGCCAACGAGTGTTCCCCAAACACTGGGGTGAATGCCTTTTTGCTGGGGGGCTCGAAGCTTATATGCCCTTATGCTTCTGGATACTTCTTCGATCAAGACGGAAATATACCTGTATGTCAGCAGCAGCTGCAAAACAAAAAGCCGTGGAACCTTCAGCATACGCAAACCGGCGGCAAGTTTATCCATTCCTGTCGTACAAATGAGAATCAGAGCAGCTGTGATCGTGAAGAGACTTTTCAGCAGGATTGAAGCGAAAGTGATCCACCCTCTGGATATTGCAAATCCACCCACGATAATGACCTGAGAATCAAAAAACGGGTTTAAAATACCGATTGCAATAATAAACGGTTCGATCAGGAGTAATCTTGCCAGCACCTGTTTGATCGGCAGCTCTGCAAGAAAAAAAACCACCACCGGGTAGAAAAGCATGGGCAGCAAACCGATAATTTCATGCCTGTCATAGGAGACCACGACGAATAAGTATGCGATCGTCGTCAATATCTTAATCAGCGGATGAAGCTTATGGACAAACGTGTCCTTACAGGCCAGCTCATCCATGAGCCTCATGTTGTACAACGAACTTGTAAAGTCAGCCATTATTGCTTTTCAAGCCTACTTCCGGAATATAATAATTCAAGGATATCGTTTGATATCGTTTCCCACCGTAAGATGGTTCATGCAGTAACTTTCTTCTTTCTTTTCTTTACGTAGCGGATAAAAAAACCTATCATGACTGCCAATACGAGTGTCATCGCACCGCCCACCAATCCGGATACTGTTGTTCCTGCATCTACAGCTGGCCATGTTGCCTCAGTGCTTGTCTCTGAGGCCTGTTCTTCGCTCACACTGTCATCATTTTTAAAACTGTAATCCGGCAAAAATGCTGTTTTGCTTTGAATATCTGACAATATACCATAAATTCCACCAGACTCTGCCAGCTCCGTGATCCCGGCCGTCTTTTTCATAGACCATTCCAAGCCATCCGGATTTGACGATGCAAACCAGGAAAGTCCCCCACCGATAATGACTGCTGTAATAGCAAGTCCGTATATGATCCGTTTGAGGGAAGTATTGTCTGAGATTTTCCCCGATACCTGCTTTTCAATAAGTTCAGGCCGCGCTTTCCATACAAAAGTAAGCACTGCGGCGGTAACCAGCCCTTCTACAATCCCGATTGCAAGATGGATAGGCTGCATCATGAGCACAAAAGTTGAAAACGGAAGCTCCGTCTTTCCAGAAAAGAACGTTTCCAAAACAACGCTGAAAGCCCCCAGTTGAAGCCCGACAATCGCTGCAATCATCGAGCCGGCCATGATGCGTTTAGCCGAAAGCCCTTTTTTAACAAACCACTTGAATATCAGAGGATAAGTAATAAAACAAGTATAGAATCCCAGGTTGAATACATTACAGCCGTAAGCCAAAAGCCCGCCATCGCCAAAAAACAAGGCCTGTATCAACAATATTGATGCCATGGCCAGGAACCCAGCGTACGGCCCAAGCATAGCAGCTAGAATCAACCCTCCTCCAAGATGTCCACTGGAACCCGTTCCTGGAATCGAAAAATTGATCATCTGGGATGCAAAAACAAAAGCTCCCATAACTCCCATCAAAGGAACCTTTTTTTCCTCCAAATCATCCTGAATTTTTTTTATCGAATAAGCCGCTACCCCTGCGGTAGCGACCCACATGGTTCCACCAATTACCGGCGAAATCAAAGCATCTGCCATATGCATTCTACAGCACCTCCATATTTCTGTAAATTTTTCATGGACTGCTTAGATCAATTATAAATTACGCTTCAATTTTTACAATCCTGGTGGGGGGGATACATCGCGTATTTCTTCATATTCATTCCTACTTATTCCTATTTGCGTGCTGAATTAGGAACCTATGTCCAAACCAATGCCCAATATGGTATCGAACCTTGCACTAAAAACAAAAAAGCCGGGCGTGGCCACGGACTACAGAGCAAATCATCTTTTTTGTTTTTTTATTTGCCGTGATCAGGGGCTTTTTTCGAACTAAATACAAAGTTACGCTGCAACCAGTAACTGAATAAGAAAAGTGTTAATTCTGTGATAATCTTGGCAAAAACCAATGGTGTACCGATCAGAATGTGGAAGAGATACATCAGTCCGTAATTACATGCCATGATAAATACGACGAGTGAAAAGTATTTCGGGACAGATTTATAATGTTCCGTGTTTTGGTTCCGGGAAAAGACAAAGTAATGGTTCATGCTGTAATTGAAAATGGAACTGCAGACTCTTGCCCCAACTACAGCGATCAGTAGATTTGATGTGGAGAATTGAAACAATAGCAACAGAGCAAAGTCAAGCGCTCCGGACATCAAAGAAGAGGTACAAAATTTAAGAATCGGGTAATATACTCTGGCCGAATCTGAAAAGGTCCGGAAATGGGAGGATCTATTTTTTTCGTCATAGACTGTATTGATCCATACTTCGTAGAACCAATAGCCCGCTGCCTTCGCCTCGAGCAGAATGTTCATTTCATATTCAAATCTTTTCCCCTGGATGCCGCCTAACCAGTCGAACATATCAGCTGAATATCCTCTTAAACCTGTTTGCGTATCGGTCAAATGCGAACCCGAAGAGACAGAAAATACTGCCCGGGTTACCGTATTTCCGAAACGGCTGCGTGGAGGAACTTTGCCGGAAAACTTCCGGGAGCCAAGAACGATAAATCCGCGGTGTTCCTTGGCAACCTGGGCAACTCTGATGATATCTTCAGGTAAATGCTGTCCGTCACTGTCGGCACAGATAACCCCTTCTTTTTCACCTTTTTCCTTAATATATCGAAATCCCGTCTTCAGGGCAGCCCCTTTGCCTTGATTGACCGGATGTGTTAACACGGTGCAGCCCAATTTGCCTGCGCCTTTGAATATCCTCTCATAAGGCTTGCCACTGCCGTCGTCTACAATCACAATCTGAAAATCGCACTTTTCTTTTATATTCTCTATCAACCTTAGAAGCCGTTCATCCGGTTCATAGGCCGGTATAAGTATCGTCATCAGATTCTCTCCTTACATAACTGCACGATGATATCTACGATTGTAAGGGTTCATTATGTCCGTTACGTGAACTTTCAATTACGATTTTATGAATTTCATTCAAACGTTGAAGCAACCTCCTTAGCCATTTGTTCGAAATCAGTCAGCTGGTGAATGAATTTCTCGACTACTTCCGCATCAAATTGAGTCCCGGATCCCTGAATGAGCTGATTCCTGGCTTCCTCAAACTTCAGTCTGGAGCGATAGCGCCGGTCGGAAATCATCGCATCAAAAGCATCGGCAACAGAAATAATTCTCGCCGGGAACGGGATTTCATCTTTCGTCAGCCCTTCTGGATATCCTTTGCCATCGATGCGTTCATGGTGACATTTGACAATCGGAACCACCTCTTTAAACATCGATACGGCCGACAAAATTCTTGCCCCTTTCAACGGGTGTTTTTTAATTTCTTCATACTCTTTCTCGTTTAGCTTCTGGGACTTAAACAGAATATCATCTGAAGTACCTATTTTCCCAACATCATGGAAAATACCGCTGATCCGCAGCAATTCGAGCTCCTCCTTGGAGAAATGGAAAGCCTCACCGATTTTAACGGCAAAATAGGCTACTCTGTCGGAATGACCGCGGGTATAAATATCCTTTGCATCGACGACCATTCTTAGGGCTTCAATCGTATCCATGTAGGTTTCTCTGAGCTGATCATACGTTTTGTTCAGCTCATCATTTTTAATATTCACTAAGGAATGTAGAAACGCATTATTGATAGATGAGGAGGCCTGGTTGGAATAGATCTCAAGCAGTTTCAGTCCATCCTCAAGATCGTCCCCTTCTACAAAAATGATGCCAATGTCCTGAAGATATTCGTTAATCAGAGGAATAATTACTTTTTTATCAAGCTTAACGACCTTTTTATTGATTCTGGCGCTGCCAATAAACTCCATTAGTTCCGGATCAAGCATTTCCATAAAATCGGCCACTTTTTTCTTATATTTCCCAATCCCTTTAAATATGCTGTTATTGCCGGAACTAATCCTGGTGATATCATCGACCAGAATAAAAGCATTTTTACTGTTGACCAAAGGCAGGATTTCAGCCAGAATATCCTCCAGAATGTTGTCTATCGGCTGAAGCTGATATATTTTAGGAACAGACTGCAGAATTTTATTCAGGCCTTCCTGGAACTTCTTGATCGTCCGCATTTGGGAAATCGATTTGATTCCAGATTCAACGAGCAGGAGCAGCTGGTCAAAACGGTCACCTTTTTCGCAGTAACCCTGGATTTCCAGTGCTTTGATGGTTTCCAGCGGCGGAGCAAGATCCTTGTGGCCTGTCAGCAAAAGAATATACAGTTCGTTGTTGAACTCTCTGATTCTCTCTACGACCTTGTCTCCATGGATCGGATACATTAAATAGTCAAGAATCAACAAATCATACTTCTCTTCACGGACTTTTTCAATAGCCTCCAACGGATCGGTCAGGCCAACAAATTGGTAGCCGCTTCTTTTTAGGACAACAGACAGCGAATCAATAATTCCTTGTTCGTCATCAACAATTAAAATTTTGTAGTCTAGATTAACGCGATTAGTTGAACGTCTCATCGTTAGCCTCCTGTACGTGTGCGAATAGATAAGGAATTGTGATATAGAATGTAGTGCCGACGCCTTCCTGCGATTTAAACCTCATATTACCCGAAAATCGTCCTTTAATTGTAGAATACGACATGTAAAGTCCAAGACCTGTGCCATTTTTACCTTTGGTCGTAAACATTTCCTTGAACAGTTTTTTCTGCACTTCCTCAGGAATACCCTTACCATGATCGCTTAGAACAAATTCGAGGTTATGTCTTTCTTTGTAAATGCTGAAACCAATCTCTCCTATTTGTCCCTCGTAGGCATGCATTGCGTTGATGATCAGATTGTCAAATACTTGTACCAGGCTGTTCAGCTCTCCTCGTATTTCTGTCTGCAGATCAATTTGGAAATCAGGTTTAAGCTTGCAGTGGTATTTTTTCAGCTCATGCTTCATCAAAACGTCAATTCTTTTGACCAAATCTTCCACGGTGAACTTATCTGAGCCGGCGTAGTTCATCTGTACTGCCTGACCTTTAACTGCGCTGATAATATCTGTCATATAGGAACAGTATGGCTTCATCTTATCAAGCCATTCCTGCATCTCTTTTGCAATCTCGTAATGATCGGCAGGTGATACAGCTTTATCTTCAATAGATTCCTTGTATTCATTCGTTAAATCCTTGAGTGCCTCGATACCTCCGGCAATCGACATGATCGGTGTTTTCAGGTTATGGGCGATTCCGCCAATCAGCTGGCCAAGCGAAGCCAGCCTTTCTTGTTCCAGAATGATGGCCTGGTTTTCTTTCATCGATTCAATGTTTGCTTTTTCTTTTTCTTGGATTTTATTGAAGGCAATAATCAGATCCCCAATTTCATCATTGGAGGTAATTGCCAGCTTCTGATCAAGATCAACGTTAACGCCATGCGAGATGTCCGAGAGGTTTTTAGCAACCCTCGAAACGTCCTCACCGAGGGACCTGGAGAAGTAGTTTAAGACAATAAAGTTAATCATGAACAGCAGGATGAAGCTTACAGAAAAATAAACAATTGTATTATAGGAAGAAATATCATATTTAATACCAATAATATAATCGCCGTTAGGGCCTGGAACTCTTACAGATGTTCCCTGAGATTCGACTGTATAGTCTTCATAGATTCTTCCGTCATAGTTGTTCGATACTTCAATGGCATATTTAATAAAAAAATTACTTGCATTTTTATTATCAAGAGAAATATAATCTCCCTCTGGTGTAATAATAAACCTCGAATCATGGTCTTTATTCACCAAGACAATGCGACTTAGAGCCTCTATTACCTTTTTTTCATCATAAGT